>NZ_JARVST010000038.1:0-15881 GCF_030209055.1 Pseudomonas sp. lyk4-TYG-107 | reverse complement strand
GTCTGCGTTTCGCTATCCGTGAAGGCGGTCGTACCGTCGGCGCTGGCGTCGTAGCTAAAATCATCGAATAAGCGGTTGTAATGTATTTTTCGGGCCGGCATAATGGTCGGCCTGATTTTGTTTTAGGTCAGTAGCTCAATTGGCAGAGCGACGGTCTCCAAAACCGTAGGTTGGGGGTTCGATTCCCTCCTGACCTGCCAGATTCACTCGGTGTGTCTGGCTTTCTTTTCACAGGATCTTCATAGATGACTCCTAAGGCTGAAGCTCAAGGCTCTCGCTTCGATCTGCTCAAGTGGCTTGTGGTAGCCGCTTTGGTGGTTGTGGGTGTAGTTGGCAATCAGTATTACGCTGCTTCGCCGATCCTGTACCGTGTACTCGCTTTGCTCGTAATTGCTGCTGTAGCTGCCTTTGTAGGCCTGCAGACTGCAAAGGGCAAGTCGTTCTTTGTACTGGTTAAGGAAGCGCGCACTGAGATTCGTAAAGTCGTATGGCCAACTCGCCAGGAAACCACGCAGACAACGTTGATCGTTGTTGCTGTGGTTATCGTTATGGCGTTGCTGTTGTGGGGTGTTGATTCCCTGCTCGGTTGGCTTGTTTCCTTGATTGTCGGCTAAGGGTGTCCCGTGGCTAAGCGTTGGTACGTTGTGCATGCTTACTCGGGTTACGAGAAGCATGTCATGCGCTCGCTGATTGAGCGCGTTAAGCTGGCTGGCATGGAAGATGGCTTCGGCGAAATTCTGGTTCCCACTGAAGAAGTGGTTGAAATGCGTAATGGCCAGAAGCGCAAAAGCGAACGCAAGTTCTTCCCAGGCTATGTGCTGGTACAGATGGATATGAATGAGGGTACTTGGCACTTGGTCAAGGATACTCCTCGGGTGATGGGCTTCATTGGCGGTACCGCCGACAAGCCTGCTCCAATCACCGACAAAGAGGCGGAAGCCATTCTGCGTCGCGTGGCTGATGGTAGCGATAAGCCGAAACCAAAGACTCTGTTTGAGCCGGGTGAGGTAGTTCGCGTTACTGACGGTCCATTCGCTGACTTTAACGGCACCGTCGAAGAAGTTAACTACGAAAAGAGCCGTGTCCAGGTGGCAGTGCTTATTTTCGGTCGCTCTACTCCGGTAGAGTTGGAGTTCAGTCAGGTCGAAAAGGTCTAGCTGAACAAGCATCCCAACCCCGCAGCCCTAGGCTGTGGGGTTTTGTCGTCACTGGGATAAACGCGCAAGTAACCGGGGAGCCTTTCGAGGCGTTCGAACCCGTAATTGGAGTGCCTCATGGCCAAGAAGATTACCGCTTACATCAAGCTGCAAGTGAAGGCCGCTCAGGCTAACCCAAGCCCACCTGTTGGTCCTGCTCTGGGTCAGCACGGCGTGAACATCATGGAATTCTGCAAGGCTTTCAACGCCCGTACTCAGGGTCTTGAAGCAGGTCTGCCGACTCCAGTGATCATCACTGTCTACAGCGACCGTAGCTTCACTTTCGAAACCAAATCCACCCCCGCTTCGGTTCTGCTGAAGAAGGCGGCCGGTCTGACCAGCGGTTCCGCTCGTCCGAACACCGTTAAGGTTGGCACTGTTACCCGTGCTCAGCTGGAAGAAATCGCGAAAACCAAAAACGCGGATCTGACTGCAGCTGATATGGATGCAGCCGTGCGTACTATCGCCGGTTCTGCTCGTAGCATGGGCCTTAACGTGGAGGGTGTGTAATGGCTAAGCTGACCAAGCGTCAAAAGGCTATCGCCGGCAAAATCGAAGCAGGCAAGGCCTACAACATTGTAGACGCTGCTGCTCTGCTGGCTGAGCTGTCGACTGTCAAGTTCAGCGAGTCGTTCGACGTTGCTGTAAACCTGGGTGTAGACCCGCGTAAATCCGACCAGGTTGTTCGTAGCGCTACTGTGCTGCCACACGGCACTGGCAAGACCGTTCGCGTTGCTGTGTTCACCCAGGGTCCAGCTGCTGAGGCCGCTCTGGCTGCCGGCGCTGACCGTGTAGGTATGGACGACCTGGCTGCCGAAATGAAAGGCGGCGACCTGAACTATGACGTAGTGATCGCATCCCCGGATGCCATGCGCGTTGTAGGTCAGCTGGGTCAGATCCTCGGTCCACGTGGCCTGATGCCTAACCCGAAAGTCGGCACCGTAACTCCAGACGTAGCTACCGCGGTTAAAAACGCCAAGGCTGGTCAGGTTCGTTATCGCACCGACAAAAACGGCATCATCCACACTTCCGTTGGCAAGATCGGCTTCGATGCCGTCAAGCTGAAGGAAAACGTTGAAGCCCTGATCGCTGATCTGAAGCGTATCAAGCCAGCTTCCTCGAAAGGTATTTACGTCAAGCGCGTTACCCTGAGCACCACTATGGGCCCAGGTCTGGTTATCGACCAGAGCTCGCTGGACGCGTAAGACAAAGGTTGGCGCGATTATTCGCGCCAATTGAAAGATTGGGGTCCCTGCCTGGCGGGGGCTATCCAAGACCGTAGGCGGCGCAAGCCTTAAACCACAAGCCTACGCAGATGGTGCTCCCGGTTCCTTACCGAATCAGACACCAAAACGACATTCGGTTTCGACCGAGTGAAACGGTAACAAGCAGGAGTTAAACCCGTGGCAATTAATCTCGAAGACAAGAAGGCCATCGTCGCTGAAGTCAACGAGGCTGCCAAAGTCGCTCTGTCCGCTGTCGTGGTTGATGCCCGTGGCGTAACAGTAGGCGCAATGACCGGACTCCGTAAAGAGGCTCGTGAAGCTGGCGTTTACGTACGTGTTGTACGTAACACCCTGCTCAAGCGCGCAGTTGCTGACACTGAATACAGTGTCCTCAACGACGTGTTCACCGGCCCGACCCTGATTGCATTCTCGAACGAACATCCGGGCGCTGCTGCTCGTATCTTCAAAGAGTTTGCCAAGGGTCAGGACAAGTTCGAGATCAAGGCAGCTGCGTTCGAGGGCAAGTTCCTCGCAGCTAATCAGATCGACGTACTGGCAACTCTGCCGACCCGTGACGAAGCAATTTCTCAGCTGATGAGCGTGATTCAAGGCGCTACCAGCAAGTTGGCTCGTACTCTGGCGGCAATTCGCGACCAGAAAGAAGCTGCCGCAGCCTAAGGCTCGTCAACTTCTCGCGTTTTTTGTTTATTTCGATGGTCGCGTAGGCCGTCCCCCAATTCAGGAATTGAGTCATGTCTCTGACTAACGAACAAATCATCGAAGCAATCGGCCAGAAATCCGTAGTGGAAATCGTTGAGCTGATCAAAGCGATGGAAGAAACCTTCGGTGTTACCGCTGCTGCTGCTTCGGCTGGCCCAGCTGTAGCTGCTGCTGCTGTTGAAGAGCAAACCGAGTTCAACGTTGTTCTGCTGGAAGCTGGCGAGAAGAAGGTTAACGTGATCAAGGCAGTTCGTGAACTGACCGGTCTGGGCCTGAAAGAAGCCAAAGAGAAAGTAGACGGCGCTCCTCAGGTTGTAGCTGAAGGCGTTTCGAAAGAAGCTGCTGAAGACGCTAAGAAGAAGCTGGAAGAAGCAGGCGCTAAAGTCGAGCTGAAATAAGTATCGACTTTGCTCCTCCAGCCCGAGCGTCAAGCGACAGGCTGATGGCTGGTGGCTCTTGCCACCGGCCTTTTTCCGTTATTGGCAGCCGACTGGGTCGGTGCTGATAAAGGCGCTGTAACCACCCGATGCGGTGGCGCAAACCATGGGGTTTGCACGATTTTCTGGCTGCTCCCGTCGGGAGGGGCCAAACAAGCAGGTGACCAAGCTGGGGAACGCTGATGGCTTACTCATATACTGAGAAAAAACGTATCCGCAAGGACTTTAGCAAGTTGCCGGACGTCATGGATGTGCCGTACCTCCTGGCCATCCAGCTGGATTCGTATCGTGAATTCTTGCAAGCGGGAGCGACTAAAGATCAGTTCCGCGACGTGGGCCTGCATGCGGCCTTCAAATCCGTTTTCCCGATCATCAGCTACTCCGGCAATGCTGCGCTGGAGTACGTCGGTTATCGCCTGGGCGAACCGGCATTTGATGTCAAAGAATGCGTATTGCGCGGTGTAACTTTCGCCGTACCTTTGCGGGTAAAAGTGCGCCTGATCATTTTCGACAAAGAATCGTCGAACAAAGCGATCAAGGACATCAAAGAGCAAGAAGTCTACATGGGCGAAATCCCATTGATGACTGAGAACGGTACCTTCGTAATCAACGGTACCGAGCGTGTTATCGTTTCCCAGCTGCACCGTTCCCCGGGCGTGTTCTTTGACCACGACCGCGGCAAGACGCACAGTTCCGGTAAACTGCTGTACTCCGCGCGCATCATTCCTTACCGCGGTTCGTGGCTGGACTTCGAGTTCGACCCGAAAGACTGCGTGTTCGTGCGTATCGACCGTCGTCGCAAGCTGCCGGCCTCGGTGCTGCTGCGCGCGCTCGGCTACACCACCGAAGAAGTGCTGGACGCTTTCTACACCACCAACGTATTCCACGTTAAAGGCGAAGGCCTGAGCCTGGAACTGGTGCCTCAGCGTCTGCGCGGTGAAGTGGCTGTCCTCGATATCCAGGACGATAAAGGCAAGGTTATTGTCGAGCAGGGCCGTCGTATTACTGCCCGCCACATCAACCAGCTGGAAAAGGCCGGGATCAAAGAGCTGGACGTGCCTCTGGACTACGTCCTGGGTCGCACCACCGCCAAGGTCATCGTGCATCCGGCTACCGGCGAAATCCTGGCAGAGTGCAACACCGAGCTGTCGACCGAAGTCCTGGCGAAAATCGCCAAGGCCGGCGTTGTTCGCATCGAAACTCTGTACACCAACGACATCGACTGCGGTCCGTTCATCTCCGACACGCTGAAGATCGACTCCACCAGCAACCAATTGGAAGCACTGGTCGAGATCTATCGCATGATGCGTCCAGGCGAGCCGCCGACCAAAGACGCTGCCGAGACCCTGTTCAACAACCTGTTCTTCAGCCCTGAGCGCTATGACCTGTCTGCGGTCGGCCGGATGAAGTTCAACCGTCGTATCGGTCGTACCGAGATCGAAGGTTCGGGCGTGCTGTGCAAGGAAGATATCGTCGCGGTACTGAAGACTCTGGTCGACATCCGTAACGGTAAAGGCATCGTCGATGACATCGACCACCTGGGTAACCGTCGTGTTCGCTGCGTAGGCGAAATGGCTGAAAACCAGTTCCGCGTTGGCCTGGTACGTGTCGAGCGTGCGGTCAAAGAGCGTCTGTCGATGGCCGAAAGCGAAGGCCTGATGCCGCAAGACCTGATCAACGCCAAGCCAGTGGCGGCGGCGGTGAAAGAGTTCTTCGGTTCCAGCCAGCTCTCGCAGTTCATGGACCAGAACAACCCGCTGTCCGAGATCACCCACAAGCGTCGTGTCTCTGCACTCGGCCCTGGCGGTCTGACTCGTGAGCGCGCAGGCTTTGAAGTCCGTGACGTACACCCGACTCACTACGGTCGTGTCTGCCCGATTGAAACGCCGGAAGGTCCGAACATCGGTCTGATCAACTCCCTGGCTGCTTATGCCCGCACCAACCAGTACGGCTTCCTGGAAAGCCCGTACCGTGTGGTGAAAGAGGGTGTAGTCACCGACGAGATCGTGTTCCTGTCCGCCATTGAAGAAGCCGATCATGTGATCGCGCAGGCTTCGGCGACCATGAACGAGCAGAAAGTCCTGATCGACGAACTGGTAGCCGTACGTCACCTGAACGAATTCACCGTCAAGGCGCCGGAAGACGTCACCCTGATGGACGTTTCGCCGAAGCAGGTAGTTTCGGTTGCAGCGTCGCTGATTCCGTTCCTCGAGCACGACGACGCCAACCGTGCGTTGATGGGTTCGAACATGCAGCGTCAGGCTGTACCAACCCTGCGCGCTGACAAGCCGCTGGTAGGTACCGGCATGGAGCGTAACGTGGCCCGCGACTCCGGCGTTTGCGTCGTGGCTCGTCGTGGCGGCGTGATCGACTCTGTTGATGCCAGCCGTATCGTGGTTCGTGTTGCTGATGACGAAGTTGAAACTGGCGAAGCTGGTGTCGACATCTACAACCTGACCAAATACACCCGCTCGAACCAGAACACCTGCATCAACCAGCGTCCGCTGGTTAGCAAGGGTGATCGCGTTCAGCGTAGCGACATCATGGCTGACGGCCCGTCCACCGACATGGGTGAACTGGCACTGGGGCAGAACATGCGCATCGCGTTCATGGCATGGAACGGCTTCAACTTCGAAGACTCCATCTGCCTGTCCGAGCGTGTGGTTCAGGAAGACCGCTTCACCACGATTCACATTCAGGAACTGACCTGTGTGGCTCGTGACACCAAGCTTGGCCCAGAGGAAATCACTGCGGACATCCCGAACGTGGGTGAGGCTGCACTGAACAAGCTGGACGAAGCCGGTATCGTTTACGTAGGTGCTGAAGTAGGCGCAGGCGACATCCTGGTCGGTAAAGTCACTCCGAAAGGCGAGACCCAACTGACTCCGGAAGAAAAACTGCTGCGTGCGATCTTCGGTGAAAAAGCCAGCGACGTTAAAGACACCTCCCTGCGTGTACCTACCGGTACCAAAGGTACTGTCATCGACGTACAGGTCTTCACCCGCGACGGCGTTGAGCGTGATGCTCGTGCTCTGTCGATCGAGAAGTCCCAGCTGGACGAGATCCGCAAGGATTTGAACGAAGAGTTCCGTATCGTAGAAGGCGCGACCTTCGAACGTCTGCGCTCCGCTCTGGTAGGCCACAAGGCTGAAGGCGGCGCCGGTCTGAAGAAAGGTCAGGACATCACCGACGAAGTTCTCGACGGTCTTGAGCATGGTCAGTGGTTCAAACTGCGCATGGCTGAAGATGCTCTGAACGAGCAGCTCGAGAAGGCTCAGGCCTACATCGTTGATCGTCGCCGTCTGCTGGACGACAAGTTCGAAGACAAGAAGCGCAAACTGCAGCAGGGCGATGACCTGGCTCCAGGCGTGCTGAAAATCGTCAAGGTTTACCTGGCAATCCGTCGTCGCATCCAGCCGGGCGACAAGATGGCCGGTCGTCACGGTAACAAAGGTGTGGTCTCCGTGATCATGCCGGTTGAAGACATGCCGCACGATGCCAATGGCACCCCGGTCGACGTCGTCCTCAACCCGTTGGGCGTACCTTCGCGTATGAACGTTGGTCAGATCCTTGAAACCCACCTGGGCCTCGCGGCCAAAGGTCTGGGCGAGAAGATCAACCGGATGGTCGAAGAGCAGCGTAAAGTCGCTGAACTGCGTACCTTCCTCGACGAGATCTACAACCAGATCGGCGGTCGTAACGAAGATCTGGATAGCTTCTCCGATCAGGAAATCCTGGATCTGGCGAAAAACCTGCGTGGCGGCGTTCCAATGGCCACTCCAGTGTTCGACGGTGCCAAGGAAAGCGAAATCAAGGCCATGCTGAAACTGGCAGACCTGCCGGAAAGCGGCCAGATGCAGCTGACTGACGGCCGTACCGGCAACAAGTTCGAGCGTCCAGTTACCGTTGGCTACATGTACATGCTGAAGCTGAACCACTTGGTAGACGACAAGATGCACGCGCGTTCTACCGGTTCGTACAGCCTGGTTACCCAGCAGCCGCTGGGTGGTAAGGCGCAGTTCGGTGGTCAGCGTTTCGGGGAGATGGAGGTCTGGGCACTGGAAGCATACGGTGCCGCTTACACTCTGCAAGAAATGCTCACAGTGAAGTCGGACGATGTGAACGGCCGTACCAAGATGTACAAAAACATCGTGGATGGCGATCACCGTATGGAGCCGGGCATGCCCGAGTCCTTCAACGTGTTGATCAAGGAAATTCGTTCCCTCGGCATCGATATCGATCTGGAAACCGAATAACACGTGACGCGATCGAGAGCGGGGCAGGACTGCCCGCTCTCTGCTCCGCCAGGAGGAAAGGCCTTGAAAGACCTACTGAATTTGCTGAAAAACCAGGGTCAAGTCGAAGAGTTCGACGCCATCCGTATCGGATTGGCCTCGCCTGAGATGATCCGCTCGTGGTCGTTCGGCGAAGTTAAAAAGCCGGAAACCATCAACTACCGTACGTTCAAACCTGAGCGTGACGGTCTGTTCTGCGCCAAGATCTTTGGCCCGGTAAAGGATTACGAGTGCCTGTGCGGTAAGTACAAGCGCTTGAAGCACCGTGGTGTGATCTGCGAGAAGTGCGGCGTTGAAGTTGCACTGGCCAAGGTTCGTCGTGAGCGCATGGCGCACATCGAACTGGCTTCGCCGGTTGCCCACATCTGGTTCCTGAAATCGCTGCCGTCCCGTATCGGCCTGCTGATGGACATGACCCTGCGTGATATCGAACGCGTTCTCTACTTCGAGAGCTACGTCGTTATCGATCCAGGCATGACCACCCTTGAAAAAGGTCAGCTGCTGAACGATGAACAGTACTTCGAAGCGCTGGAAGAGTTCGGTGACGACTTCGACGCCCGCATGGGTGCTGAAGCTGTCCGTGAACTGCTGCACGCTATCGACCTGGAGCACGAGATTGGTCGTCTGCGCGAAGAAATTCCGCAAACCAACTCGGAAACCAAGATCAAGAAGCTGTCCAAGCGTCTGAAGTTGATGGAAGCCTTCCAGGGTTCCGGCAACCTGCCAGAGTGGATGGTGCTGACCGTTCTGCCGGTTCTGCCGCCAGATCTGCGTCCACTGGTCCCGCTGGACGGCGGTCGCTTCGCGACTTCCGACCTCAACGATCTGTATCGTCGAGTGATCAACCGTAACAACCGTTTGAAGCGCCTGCTGGATCTGTCCGCTCCGGACATCATCGTGCGCAACGAAAAGCGTATGTTGCAGGAAGCTGTCGATGCACTGCTCGACAACGGTCGTCGTGGCCGCGCTATCACCGGTTCGAACAAGCGTCCTCTGAAATCCCTGGCTGACATGATCAAGGGTAAGCAAGGTCGTTTCCGTCAGAACTTGCTCGGTAAGCGTGTTGACTACTCCGGTCGTTCGGTAATTACCGTAGGTCCGACCCTGCGTCTGCACCAGTGCGGTCTGCCGAAGAAGATGGCTCTCGAGCTGTTCAAACCGTTCATTTTCGGCAAGCTGGAAATGCGTGGTCTCGCGACCACCATCAAAGCGGCCAAGAAAATGGTCGAGCGCGAACTGCCAGAGGTTTGGGACGTTCTCGCTGAAGTGATTCGCGAACACCCGGTTCTTCTCAACCGTGCACCGACCCTTCACCGTCTGGGTATCCAGGCGTTTGAACCGGTCCTGATCGAAGGTAAGGCTATCCAGCTGCACCCGCTGGTCTGCGCCGCGTACAACGCCGACTTCGACGGCGACCAAATGGCCGTGCACGTACCGCTGACGCTGGAAGCCCAGCTCGAAGCGCGTGCGTTGATGATGTCGACCAACAACATTCTGTCGCCAGCCAACGGTGAGCCAATCATCGTTCCGTCGCAGGACGTTGTATTGGGTCTGTACTACATGACTCGTGAAGCGATCAACGCCAAGGGCGAAGGTCGTGTGTTCGCGGATCTGCAGGAAGTTGACCGTGTGTTCCGTGCCGGCGAAGCCGCACTGCACGCCAAGGTCAAGGTTCGTATCAACGAAACCGTCAACGACCGTGACGGCAACAGCGTGAGCAACACTCGTATCGTCGACACCACTGTCGGCCGTGCGCTGCTGTTCCAGGTTGTGCCAAAAGGTCTGTCGTACGATGTCGTCAACCTGCCGATGAAGAAAAAGGCGATCTCCAAGCTGATCAACCAGTGCTACCGCGTGGTTGGTCTGAAAGAGACCGTGATCTTCGCTGACCAGTTGATGTACACCGGTTTCGCTTACTCGACCATCTCCGGCGTTTCCATCGGTGTTAACGACTTCGTTATCCCGGACGAAAAAGCCCGCATCATCGGTGCAGCCACCGACGAAGTGAAAGAGATCGAGAGCCAGTACGCCTCCGGCCTGGTAACCCAGGGCGAGAAGTACAACAAAGTGATCGACCTTTGGTCGAAGGCGAACGACGAAGTTTCCAAGGCGATGATGGCCAACCTCTCGAAAGAGAAAGTCATCGACCGTCACGGTGATGAAGTCGACCAAGAGTCCTTCAACTCGATGTACATGATGGCCGACTCGGGTGCGCGGGGTTCCGCAGCACAGATTCGTCAGCTGGCCGGTATGCGTGGTCTGATGGCCAAGCCGGACGGTTCCATCATTGAAACGCCGATTACTGCGAACTTCCGTGAAGGTCTGAGCGTACTTCAGTACTTCATCTCGACTCACGGTGCTCGTAAAGGTCTGGCGGATACCGCGTTGAAAACTGCGAACTCCGGTTACCTGACTCGTCGTCTGGTAGACGTGGCGCAGGATCTGGTTGTAACCGAGATCGATTGCGGCACCGAACACGGTCTGCTGATGACTCCGCACATTGAAGGCGGTGACGTTGTAGAGCCGTTGGGTGAGCGCGTACTGGGTCGTGTTATTGCCCGTGACGTATTCAAGCCAGGCACCGAGGACGTCATCGTTCCTGCCGGTACCCTGGTAGACGAGAAGTGGGTCGAGTTCATCGAGCTGAACAGCATCGACGAAGTGATCGTGCGTTCGCCGATCAGCTGCGAAACCCGCTATGGCATTTGCGCCAAGTGCTACGGCCGTGATCTGGCTCGTGGTCACCAGGTGAACATCGGTGAAGCGGTCGGCGTTATCGCTGCCCAGTCCATCGGTGAGCCGGGTACCCAGCTGACGATGCGTACGTTCCACATCGGTGGTGCGGCAAGCCGTACTTCCGCAGCCGACAGCGTTCAGGTGAAGAATGGCGGTACTGTCCGTCTGCACAACCTGAAGCACGTTGAGCGTGTGGATGGCCACCTGGTTGCTGTGTCCCGTTCCGGTGAACTGGCCATCGCTGATGACTTCGGTCGTGAGCGTGAGCGTTACAAGCTGCCGTACGGTGCTGTGATTTCGGTTAAAGAAGGTGACAAGGTCGACGCTGGCGCAATCGTGGCCAAGTGGGATCCGCACACTCACCCGATCGTTACCGAAATGAAAGGTACCGTGACCTACGTGGGCATGGAAGAAGGCATCACGATCAAGCGTCAGACTGACGAATTGACCGGTATGACCAACATTGAAGTACTCGACGCGAAAGATCGTCCAGCTGCCGGTAAGGAAATCCGTCCTGCAGTGAAGATGGTCGACGACAACGGCAAGGATCTGTTGCTGCCAGGCACTGACGTTATCGCTCAGTACTTCCTGCCAGCCAACGCTCTGGTCGGTGTTGCGGACGGTGCGAAGATCGCGATCGGTGATGTTATCGCTCGTATCCCGCAAGAAACTTCGAAGACCCGTGACATCACCGGTGGTCTGCCGCGTGTTGCCGACTTGTTCGAAGCTCGTCGTCCGAAAGAAGCGTCGATTCTGGCTGAAGTCAGCGGCACCATCGCGTTCGGTAAAGAGACCAAAGGCAAGCGCCGTCTGGTCATTACCCCGAACGACGGTAGCGATCCGTACGAAGAGCTGATTCCGAAGTGGCGTCACCTGAACGTGTTCGAAGGCGAACAGGTAAACCGCGGCGAAGTTATCTCCGACGGTCCGAGCGATCCGCACGACATCCTGCGTCTGCTGGGTGTGAGCGCGCTGGCCAAGTACATCGTGAACGAGATCCAGGACGTTTACCGTCTGCAAGGCGTGAAGATCAACGACAAGCACATCGAGACCATCCTGCGTCAGATGCTGCGTAAAGTTGAGATCTCCGAGTCCGGCGATTCCAGCTTCATCAAGGGCGACCAGATGGAACTGACTCACGTACTGGTAGAGAACGAACGTCTGAGCGCGGAAGACAAGTTTGTCTCCAAGTTCACTCGCGTTCTGCTGGGTATCACCAAGGCGTCGTTGTCCACCGAATCGTTCATCTCGGCGGCTTCCTTCCAGGAAACCACTCGCGTACTGACCGAAGCGGCAGTCACCGGCAAGCGCGACTATTTGCGCGGCCTGAAAGAAAACGTGGTTGTGGGTCGTCTGATCCCGGCCGGTACCGGTCTGGCATATCACAGCGAGCGCAAGCGTCGTCGTGATGCAGACAAGCCGTTGCGCGTAAGCGCCAGTGAAGTGGAAGCTGCACTGACCGAAGCGCTGAACTCGAGCGGTAACTGAGTTCTGCGGTAACTAAGCTGAGGCCCTGATCGCTCCGTTCGTCGAATCGAGACAAATTGTCAAGGTTCGACGGGCGGGGAGGTCGGGGCCTTGCCTTGACTGGGGACAAGATCCTCTTTAGACTCTTGATCCCCTAAATTTGGCGGGAATCCGTTCCTGTCATTTTGCTTTTCTTGCAAGACAATAGCGTCGCAAGACAACAGTGGAGCTAGTAGATGGCAACTATCAACCAGCTGGTACGTCAGCCGCGTAAGCGTATCGTCGAGAAATCCGACGTACCTGCGCTGCAGAACTGCCCGCAACGTCGTGGCGTGTGCACCCGTGTGTACACCACTACGCCGAAAAAACCTAACTCGGCACTGCGTAAAGTATGCCGTGTGCGTCTGACCAACGGTTTCGAGGTTTCCTCGTACATCGGTGGTGAAGGCCACAACCTGCAAGAGCACAGCGTGGTACTGATCCGCGGCGGTCGTGTAAAAGACTTGCCAGGTGTTCGTTACCACACCGTTCGCGGCTCCTTGGATACTTCCGGCGTTAAAGGCCGTAACCAGGGTCGTTCGAAGTACGGTACCAAGCGTCCGAAGTAATCGGTCGTTTTGCAGATTTTCATTTTATTGAGTCGATAAGAGTAAGGTCGGGCTTGCATCCACTGGATCTGTCCCGAACTAACCTGAAGACCGCTTGAGGGCTTATCATGCCAAGACGTCGCGTAGCAGCAAAGCGTGAGATTCTGGACGATCCGAAATACGGAAGCCAGATCCTCGCCAAATTCATGAACCACGTTATGGAAAGCGGCAAGAAAGCCGTTGCCGAGCGTATCGTTTATGGTGCCCTGGAAACCGTGAAGGCTCGTAAGGCCGGCACCGATCCCCTGGAACTCTTCGAAAAAGCACTCGACGCCATCGCTCCGCTGGTCGAAGTGAAGTCGCGCCGCGTTGGTGGTGCTACTTACCAGGTTCCGGTCGAGGTTCGTCCTTCCCGCCGTAACGCTCTGGCAATGCGCTGGTTGGTAGACTTCGCCCGTAAGCGTGGCGAGAAGTCTATGGCTCTGCGCTTGGCTGGCGAACTGCTGGATGCTGCTGAAGGTAAAGGTGCTGCTGTTAAGAAGCGTGAAGACGTGCACCGTATGGCCGAAGCCAACAAAGCTTTCTCGCACTACCGCTTCTAATTTTAGCTTCACTAATTTTGCGAGGGCTTTATGGCTCGTACTACTCCGATTAGTCGCTACCGTAACATCGGTATCGTCGCTCACGTGGATGCTGGTAAAACCACCACCACCGAGCGCGTCCTTTTTTACACTGGCAAAAGTCACAAAATGGGCGAGGTGCATGACGGCGCCGCGACCACAGACTGGATGGTTCAGGAGCAGGAGCGTGGTATTACCATTACTTCTGCTGCCATTACCGCCTTCTGGAAAGGTTCCGAGAAGCAGTACCCGCACGAGCACCGTTTCAACGTCATCGATACCCCGGGCCACGTAGACTTCACCATTGAAGTTGAACGTTCCCTGCGCGTACTCGACGGCGCTGTCGTTGTATTCTGCGGTACTTCGGGTGTTGAGCCTCAGTCGGAAACCGTATGGCGTCAAGCCAACAAATACGGCGTTCCACGTCTTGTTTACGTAAACAAGATGGACCGTGCTGGTGCCAACTTCCTGCGCGTGATCGGTCAGATCAAACAGCGTCTGGGTCACACTCCGGTGCCGATTCAGCTGGCTATCGGTTCGGAAGACAACTTCCAGGGCCAGATCGACCTGATCAACATGCAGGCTGTTTACTGGAACGACTCTGACAAGGGTATGGTTCCTGTTCGCAAGGAAATCCCTGCGGACATGCTCGAGCTGGCTACTGAGTGGCGCAGCAACATGGTTGAGGCTGCGGCCGAAGCCAGTGAAGAGCTGATGAACAAGTACCTGGAAGGCGAAGAGCTGTCGATCGAAGAGATCAAGGCCGCTCTGCGTCAGCGCACTATCGCTGGCGAAATCGTTCTGGCTGTGTGCGGTTCGTCGTTCAAGAACAAGGGCGTTCCCCTGGTTCTCGACGCCGTTATCGACTTCCTGCCTGCTCCAACCGACATTCCAGCTATCAAGGGCTCGAACCCTGATAACGAGGAAGAGGAAATGGAGCGTCACGCAAGTGATGACGAGCCGTTCGCGGCACTGGCGTTCAAAATCGCTACCGACCCATTCGTGGGTACTTTGACCTTCGTCCGTGTTTACTCGGGCGTGTTGAACTCCGGCGACGGCGTGATCAACTCGGTTAAAGGCAAGAAAGAGCGCGTGGGCCGTATGGTGCAAATGCACGCAAACGCCCGTGAAGAGATCAAGGAAGTACGCGCTGGCGACATCGCGGCCCTGATCGGCATGAAGGACGTCACCACTGGTGAAACCCTCTGCAACGCTGACAAGCCAATCATCCTGGTTCGCATGGACTTCCCGGAGCCGGTTATTTCGGTTGCCGTAGAGCCTAAGACCAAGGATGACCAGGAAAAAATGGGTATCGCACTGGGCAAGCTGGCTCAGGAAGACCCGTCTTTCCGCGTTAAAACTGATGAAGAGACTGGTCAAACGATCATCTCCGGCATGGGCGAGCTGCACCTGGACATCCTGGTTGACCGGATGCGCCGTGAGTTCAACGTCGAAGCCAACATCGGCAAGCCTCAGGTTTCGTATCGTGAGCGCATCACGAAGAACTGTGAAATCGAAGGCAAGTTCGTTCGTCAGTCCGGTGGTCGCGGCCAGTTCGGTCACTGCTGGATCCGTTTTGCTCCTGCTGACGAAGGTCAGGAAGGTCTGCAATTCGTGAACGAAGTTGTAGGTGGTGTGGTTCCTAAGGAATACATCCCGGCTATCCAGAAGGGTATCGAAGAGCAGATGAAGAACGGCGTTGTTGCCGGCTATCCGCTGATCGGCCTGAAGGCTACCGTGTTCGATGGTTCTTACCACGACGTCGACTCCAACGAGATGGCGTTTAAAGTGGCTGCTTCCATGGCGACCAAGCAACTGGCCCAGAAGGGCGGTGGTGAGTTGCTCGAGCCGATCATGGCGGTAGAGGTTGTTACGCCTGAAGACTATATGGGTGATGTAATGGGCGACCTTAACCGTCGTCGCGGCATGATCCAGGGTATGGAAGACACAGTGTCCGGCAAGGTTATCCGTGCCGAGGTTCCACTGGGTGAGATGTTCGGTTATGCGACCGACGTTCGTTCCATGTCCCAGGGTCGCGCAAGCTACTCTATGGAATTCAAAAAATACGATACGGCTCCGTCGCACATCGTCGAATCCGTAACCAAAAAACAAGGCTGATTCAGCCCCTTTAGGCTAGGAGTTAATTGTCGTGGCTAAAGAAAAATTTGATCGTTCCCTACCGCACGTCAACGTTGGCACCATCGGTCACGTTGACCACGGTAAAACCACTCTGACCGCTGCTCTGACTCGCGTCTGCTCCGAAGTTTTCGGTTCGGCCGTAGTTGAATTCGACAAGATCGACAGCGCTCCAGAAGAAAAAGCTCGCGGTATCACCATCAACACCGCTCACGTTGAGTACAACTCGACTATTCGTCACTACGCTCACGTTGACTGCCCAGGTCACGCTGACTACGTGAAGAACATGATCACCGGTGCTGCCCAGATGGACGGCGCGATCCTGGTTTGCTCGGCCGCTGATGGTCCGATGCCGCAAACCCGTGAGCACATCCTGCTGTCCCGTCAGGTAGGCGTTCCGTACATTGTGGTTTTCCTGAACAAGGCTGACCTGGTAGACGACGCTGAGCTGCTGGAACTGG
>NZ_JARVST010000039.1:0-24812 GCF_030209055.1 Pseudomonas sp. lyk4-TYG-107 | reverse complement strand
AACCGCCGACATTCTGCTTGTAAGGCAGACGCTCTCCCAGCTGAGCTAATCACCCGTTTGCATCTCCGAGGCCGCGAAATTTACGCAGGTAGCGAACCTAAGTCAATAGCAGGATTGAAGTTTTTCTGAAAAAGACGAAATTGCTTCATTCCCTGAAGAAAGCAACAACCCTGAAACCGCTATCGCGAGCAGGCTCACTCCCACAGGTTTGCGGCTTCGCTTCTTAGTCCGTGTAAATCATCTTCTTGGTCATGCCGCCATCCACGACGAATTCCTGCCCAGTGACAAACCCGGCATTGCGCGACAACAGCCACGCGACCATCGCCGCCACATCCTCGACCGTCCCTACCCTGCCCGCCGGATGCTGAGCATGATCGGCATCGGCCAAAGGCTCGGCTCGCCGCGCAGAAGGATCCCGGGCATCAATCCAGCCAGGGCTGACCGCATTGACGCGAATTTCCGGCCCGAGGCTGATCGCCAGCGCGTGGGTCAGCGCCAACAACCCGCCCTTGCTCGCCGCATACGCCTCGGAATCAGCCTCCGACTGCCGCGCACGGGTCGAGGCCAGATTGACGATCGAGCCGTTGTGCGCGCGCAGGTACGGCGCACAGTGCTTGGCCAGCAGCATCGGCCCGCTGAGATTCACCGCCAGCACCCGATTCCAGTACGCCAGATCAAGACTTTCCAGGGTGATGTTGTGCGGGTCAGCGACTGCCGCGTTGCACACCAGCGCATCGAGACGACCAAATTGGCCGAGCACCTCGGCGACGCCCAGCGCGACCTGACTTTCATCCGCCACGTCCATGGCGATGAACCAGGCATTCTCGCCCAGCACCTTCGCCACTTTCGAACCGCGCACACGATCGAGATCAGTCAACACCACTTGCCAGCCTTCGCTGATCAACCAGGCCGCGATACCCAAACCGATGCCGCGCGCAGCACCGGTAACCAGCGCCACGCGGCCATGGGTGCCCGCCTTCGGAGTAGACAACTCGATCACAACGCCGCCAGACCGCGCGACAGATCAGCCTGCAGGTCCGCCACGTCTTCCAGACCGACCGCGATGCGGATCAGGCTGTCACGAATCCCTGCTGCTTCACGCTCCTGTGGCGCCAGACGGCCATGGGAGGTGGTGCTCGGATGAGTGATGGTGGTTTTGCTGTCACCAAGGTTGGCGGTGATCGAGATCAACCGGGTGGCATCGATAAAGCGCCACGCGCCCTCTTTGCCGCCCTTGACCTCGAAACTCACCACCGCGCCGAAGCCCTTCTGCTGACGCTGGGCCAGTTCATGCTGCGGATGGCTCTTGAGACCGGCGTAATGAACCTTCTCGATACCGTCCTGCTGCTCCAGCCATTCGGCCAGTTGCTGGGCGTTGGCGCAGTGCGCCTTCATCCGCAGATTCAGGGTTTCCAGGCCCTTGAGGAAGATCCACGCGTTGAACGGACTCAGTGTCGGCCCGGCGGTGCGCAGGAAACCGACAACTTCTTTCATCTGCTCGCTGCGACCGGCCACCACACCGCCCATGCAGCGGCCCTGGCCGTCGATGAACTTGGTCGCCGAGTGCACGACGATGTCCGCACCGAGTTTCAGCGGTTGCTGCAAGGCAGGCGTGCAGAAGCAGTTGTCGACCACCAGCATCGCGCCTTTGGCGTGAGCGATTTCCGCCAGTGCGGTGATATCCACCAGCTCGGCCAACGGATTGGACGGCGACTCGACGAACAGCAGCTTGGTGTTCGGCTTGATCGCCGCATCCCAAGCCGAGAGATCGGCCAGCGGCACGTAGTCAACTTGCACACCGAAACGCTTGAAGTATTTCTCGAACAGGCTGATGGTCGAACCGAACACGCTGCGCGACACCAGGACGTGATCGCCGGCACTGCACAGGCTCATCACCACCGCCATGATCGCGGCCATGCCCGTGGCGGTGGCGACCGCTTGCTCAGCGCCTTCCAGCGCAGCGATACGCTCTTCGAACGCGCGCACGGTCGGGTTGGTGTAGCGCGAGTAAACGTTGCCCGGCACTTCCCCGGCAAACCGCGCGGCCGCGTCGGCAGCGGTGCGGAACACGTAGCTGGAAGTGAAGAACATCGGATCACCGTGTTCGCCTTCCGGCGTACGGTGCTGACCGGCACGTACGGCCAGGGTATCGAACGCTACGCCTTCGAGGTCGCTGTCCAGCCGACCGGCATCCCATTCCTGACTCATGCTGTCACTCCTTGCCCTGTTCTGAATAAATGAAAGTCTTTTGCCAGATACAAAACCGGCCCCTCAGGGCCGGTAGAAACTCAGTTGTTGTACAGATCGATGATCGCACTGACCGCCTGGGTCTTGACCTTGGAGGCATCGTTGCGTGCCTGCTCGATCTTGTCCAGGTAGGCCTCATCGACGTCGCCGGTGACGTACTTGCCGTCGAACACCGCGCAATCGAAGTTTTCGATCTTGATCTTGCCGCCACCGACTGCTTCGATCAAGTCAGGCAGATCCTGATAGATCAGCCAGTCTGCACCGATCAGATCCGCCACATCCTGAGTCGAACGATTGTGTGCGATCAGTTCGTGAGCGCTCGGCATGTCGATGCCGTAAACGTTCGGGAAGCGTACGGCCGGGGCCGCCGAGCAGAAGTAGACGTTTTTCGCGCCGGCTTCGCGGGCCATCTGGATGATCTGCTTGCAGGTGGTGCCGCGTACGATCGAGTCGTCGACCAGCATCACGTTCTTGCCGCGGAATTCCAGCTCGATCGCGTTGAGCTTCTGGCGAACCGACTTCTTGCGGGCAGCCTGGCCCGGCATGATGAAGGTCCGGCCGATGTAACGGTTCTTGACAAAGCCTTCGCGGAATTTCACGCCCAGGTGGTTCGCCAGCTCCAGCGCGGCGGTGCGGCTGGTGTCCGGAATCGGGATGACCACGTCGATGTCGTGCTCCGGACGCTCGCGCAGGATCTTCTCGGCGAGTTTCTCGCCCATGCGCAGACGCGCCTTGTACACCGACACGCCGTCGATGATCGAATCCGGACGCGCCAGGTAAACGTGTTCGAAGATGCAGGGGGTCAGGGACGGGTTGGTCGCGCACTGACGGGTGTGCAGTTTGCCGTCTTCAGTGATGTAGACCGCTTCGCCCGGGGCCAAGTCGCGGATCAGGGTGAAACCGAGCACGTCTAGCGAAACGCTTTCGGAAGCGATCATGTACTCGACGCCTTCGTCGGTGTGACGCTGGCCGAACACGATCGGACGGATGCCGTGCGGGTCACGGAAACCGACGATGCCGTAACCGGTGATCATCGCCACCACCGCGTAACCGCCGACGCAACGGTTGTGCACGTCGGTCACGGCGGCAAACACGTCTTCTTCGGTCGGCTGCAGCTTGCCGCGCTGGGCCAGCTCGTGGGCGAACACGTTGAGCAGCACTTCCGAGTCGGAACTGGTGTTGACGTGACGCAGGTCGGATTCGTAGATCTCCTTGGCCAACTGTTCAACGTTGGTCAGGTTGCCGTTGTGCGCCAGGGTGATGCCGTAAGGCGAGTTGACGTAAAACGGCTGCGCTTCGGCCGAGGTCGAGCTGCCGGCAGTCGGGTAACGGACGTGGCCGATACCCATGTGGCCGACCAGGCGCTGCATGTGACGCTGCTGAAACACGTCACGCACCAGACCATTGTCCTTGCGCAAGAACAACCGGCCATCATGGCTGGTCACGATACCGGCAGCGTCCTGGCCGCGGTGCTGGAGCACGGTTAGCGCGTCATACAGCGCCTGATTGACGTTCGACTTACCGACGATACCGACGATGCCACACATGCGACGCAACCCCTACTTAATGGATCTGAACTGAACAACACTCACTGAGGCGTTTTGGCCGACGGCAAGAGTTGCTCCTTGAACGGAATATCAGCGGGTACGCTGATTCCGCTGGCAAGCCACCGACTGCTCCACCCGAGAATCAGGTTTTTGGACCAGTCGGCGACCAATAGAAACTTTGGCACGAGCTGTGATTCTTTCCACCACCCGTCCTGCTGTACCGGCCCCAGGCTCAACAGCCCGACTGCCACGACCACCAGCAACACGCCACGCGCCGCGCCGAAGGCCATGCCCAGGAATCGGTCGGTGCCGGACAATCCGGTCACGCGCACCAACTCGCCGATAAGATAATTGATCATTGCGCCCACGATCAGCGTGGCGACAAACATGATGGCACAGCCCGCGATCACGCGAGCCGATGGGGTTTCGATGTATCCGGCGAGGTACTCGGACAGTGAGCCACCGAACATCCAGGCAACCGCTCCTGCGATGATCCAGGTCACCAGCGATAATGCTTCCTTGACGAAGCCGCGGCTCAAACTGATCAAAGCGGAGATGGCGATGATTGCAACGATCGCCCAGTCAACCAGGGTAAATGGCACAGTGCAGCCTACAGACGGATAAGGCGGCGCATTTTAGCAGAGCGCACCGCTGTCGGTAAGCTGCGATTTTCAGTGCATTTCAATCGAATCGATAGATCCTAGCCGCGCTCGGGCTGGAAGCGCACGACAAACCCCTTTAGGTTCTGCTGGCGACTCAACAGATCACGCAGACGATCGGCCTCGGCACGCTCGATCAGCGGACCCACGAACACCCGGTTCTTGCCGTCGGCGGAACGGATATAAGCGTTGTAGCCCTGACTGCGCAGGGTTTTCTGCAGGCTTTCGGCGCTGGCGCGACTCGACAGACTGGCCAGTTGCACCGACCAGCTGACCGACAGACCGTTGGCATCGACGCGACTTTGCGTGGTGTCAGGTTTCGACGCAGCAGCAATAGGCTGAGCAGGTGCCGGAATCGGTTTGGCCACCGCAGGCGGCGCAGTCGGCTTGGCGATTGCTATGGGCGCCGTCGGCGCCGGGGCTGCCGCGATTGGTGCAGCAGGCGCAGTATCTTCTGCGACTTCTTCATCCGCTGGCACCGGTTCTTGTGGCAAAGCTTGCGGCTCAGGCACGGCCACCGACTCCATTTGCACCTGCGGCATCGAAGGGGCTTGCGGCGCGGCAGGCGCCTCGACCGTCACTTGACGTTGCTCGTCCTGGCGGGAAAACAGCATCGGCAGGAAAATCACCGCCAGTGCCACCAGCACCAGGGCGCCAACCATGCGCTGCTTGTACGCTTTATCCAGCAAAGCCATTTGCCGCTTCCTCCGTGGAGCGCCGGGCCAGCCATTCAAGGGCCTCGGCGACACAATAAAATGATCCGAACAACAGAATCTCGTCGTCGCTGGTTGCGATCTCGCACTGCCCTTCCAGCGCAGCCGCGACACTGTCATAGGACGTGACGGACGCGCCAAGGTTCTGCAATCCGGCGTGCAATTCACTGACCGGACGCGAACGCGGCGAATCCAGCGGCGCGACCGCCCAATGCTGGACACTAGCATTCAATTCGCCGACAACACCATCCAGATCCTTGTCGGCCAGCAAGCCGAACACCGCCAGGCGCTTGCCTACCGGCGGCCGACTGGCCAGGCGCCGTGCCAGATACTCCGCCGCGTGCGGGTTATGCCCCACGTCCAGCAGCAGGTTCAGGCGCTTGCCATCGAATTCGAACGAGCGGCGATCCAGCCGGCCGACCACGCGAGCGGCCTGCAAGGCAGCAACAATTTGCGACGGATTCCACGGCAAGCCGAGCAGCAGATACGCCTGCAACGCCAGCGCGGCGTTTTCCATCGGCAGATCGAGCAGCGGCAAATCATGCAATTCGACCACCTGACCCTGCGCGTCAGTGCCGCGCCATTGCCAGTTGTGATCGGTGATCCCCAGATCGAAGTCGCGTCCGCGCAGCGAGAACGGGCACGCGAGTTCACGGACCTTGTCGAGCAGCGGTTGCGGAGGATTCAGGTCGCCGCACAAGGCTGGTTTGCCCTGACGGAAAATCCCGGCCTTCTCGAAGGCCACGGATTCGCGGGTATTGCCCAGGTATTCGGCATGATCGACGCCAATGCTGGTGACCAGCGCGATATCGGCGTCCACCACATTGACCGTGTCCAGACGCCCGCCCAGCCCGACTTCCAGCACCACAGCGTCAAGTTTTGCCTGTTGAAACAGCCAGAACGCCGCCAGGGTGCCCATTTCGAAGTAAGTCAGGGAAGTGTCGCCACGCCCGGCCTCCACCGCAGCGAAGGCTTCGCACAGCTGAGCATCAGTGGCTTCGACGCCATTGAGCTGCACCCGCTCGTTGTAACGCAGCAGGTGCGGAGAATTGTAGACACCCACGCTCAGGCCCTGCGCCCGCAGCAATGAAGCCACGAAAGCGCAGGTCGAACCCTTGCCGTTGGTGCCGGTGACCGTAATCACCCGAGGCGCCGGCTGGCCCAGTCCCATGCGGGACGCTACCTGTTGCGAACGCTCCAGCCCCATGTCGATGGCCGATGGATGCAACTGCTCAAGGTAGGCGAGCCACTCGCCAAGGGTACGCTCGGTCATACGTTGGCAGGCACCGGTGGAACGACGATTGGCTCGACAGGAGCGGCGACGTAGGTCGGAGTCGGCTGGCCGGTCAGTTGCGCCAGCAGATTGCCCAGGCGTGGACGCAGTTCACGACGATCGATGATCAGATCGATCGCGCCATGCTCCAGCAGGAACTCGCTGCGCTGGAAGCCTTCCGGCAGTTTTTCACGCACGGTCTGCTCGATCACGCGCGGACCGGCGAAGCCGATCAGGGCTTTCGGCTCACCGACGATCACGTCGCCGAGCATTGCCAGGCTGGCGGAAACGCCGCCGTAGACCGGATCGGTCAGCACCGAGATGAACGGAATGCCTTCTTCACGCAAACGCGCCAGTACCGCCGACGTCTTGGCCATCTGCATCAGCGAGATCAGCGCTTCCTGCATGCGCGCACCACCGGAGGCGGCGAAACAGATCATCGGGCAACGGTTTTCCAGGGCGTAGTTGGCGGCGCGCACGAAGCGCTCACCGACGATGGCGCCCATGGAACCGCCCATGAAGCTGAATTCGAACGCCGACACCACCACCGGCATACCCAGCAGGGTGCCGCTGACGGAGATCAGCGCGTCTTTTTCGCCGGTCTGCTTCTGTGCAGCGACCAGACGGTCCTTGTACTTCTTGCCGTCGCGGAATTTCAGACGGTCAACCGGCTCCAGGTCTGCACCCAGCTCGTTGCGGCCTTCGGCATCCAGGAAGATGTCGATGCGCGCCCGTGCGCCGATGCGCATGTGGTGGTTGCACTTGGGGCAAACGTCCAGGGTCTTTTCCAGCTCAGGGCGATACAGCACAGCCTCGCAGGACGGGCATTTGTGCCACAGACCTTCAGGCACCGAGCTCTTCTTGACCTCCGAACGCATGATCGAAGGGATCAGTTTGTCTACCAACCAGTTGCTCATGCTTTCTTTCTCCAGTACCGGCGGCCCGAACGCTCTGGTTCGCAGCCCCGCGTATGCCCTTCAGCTAAATTCATGTGTGTGGCGATGATTGATGGAACGCCGCGGTCAGCGCGGAACATGACCTGCGTGCAACTCCAGAAACCCTCAGCCTCGCCTGCTTTGTGCAAGTGCATTGATGGACGGCGGCAGTTCGCCAGCCGTCACATCGAAGTAGACGCTCCCTGCGAGCATCTACGTACGGCATTGATGAACGCGCGGATCTTCGCATGATCCTTGATGCCCTTGCTCGCTTCTACCCCGCCGCTGACATCGACCGCGTACGGTTTGACCCGGGCCACAGCGTCGGCGACGTTTTCCGGGGTGAGGCCACCGGCCAGGATCAGCGGCTTGCTCAACGCTTGCGGAATCAATGACCAGTCGAACGCCTCGCCGGTTCCGCCCGGCACGCCTTCGACGTAAGTGTCGAGCAGCACGCCACTGGCACTCGGATAGGCATCGACGGCAGCCGCGATGTCGTCGCCGGCCTTGACCCGCAATGCCTTGATGTACGGACGATGCCAGCCTTCGCACTGTTCAGCGGTTTCGTCGCCATGGAACTGCAACAGGTCCAGCGGCACGGCATCGAGGATTTCCCCCAACTCGCAGCGGCTGGCATTGACGAACAGGCCCACCGTCGTCACGAACGGCGGCAAGGCCTGGATGATCGCCCTTGCCTGCTGCACGCTCACTGCACGCGGGCTCTTGGCGTAGAACACGAACCCGATCGCATCCGCCCCGGCCTCGACCGCTGCCAACGCATCTTCTATGCGGGTAATCCCGCAGATCTTGCTGCGAACGGCTGACATATCGAGAAAAACTCCGCGTCAAATTCGGGAAAGTCCCGGATGGTAACAAAAGCGCTTGAGGGCGTCAGCCGTCAAGTTCCGAGAAACCCGTAAGGAAATGTGGCCCGATAAAACGCTCGGGCAACGGAAATTCGTCGTGATACTCGACCTGCACCAGATACAGCCCGTACGGATGCGCCGTCACGCCACCGGAACGGCGCTCGCGGCTTTCCAGCACTTCCTTCATCCACTCGACAGGGCGCTCGCCGGCACCAATGGTCATCAGCACCCCGGCGATGTTGCGCACCATGTGGTGCAAAAAGGCGTTGGCGCGAATATCGAGAACGATCATCTTGCCGTGGCGAGTCACGCGCAGATGATGCATCTTCTTGATCGGCGACTTGGCTTGGCACTGCCCTGCACGGAACGCACTGAAATCATGAGTACCGATCAGGTATTGCGCCGCTTCAGCCATGCGCTCAACGTCGAGTGGGCGGTGGTTCCAGGTGATCTCTTCGTTGAGATGCGCCGGACGAATCTGATCGTTGTAGATCACATAGCGATAACGCCGGGCGATGGCTTTGAACCGCGCATGAAAATGCGCCGGCATCACCCGCGCCCAGCTGACGCTGATGTCGTGGGGCAGATTGATATTGGCGCCCATCACCCAGGCTTTCAGCGAACGATCGACTGGCGTGTCGAAATGCACCACTTGTCCGCAAGCATGCACCCCGGCATCGGTACGCCCGGCGCACTGCAGCGAAATCGGCGAATTGGCGACTTTCGACAAGGCTTTTTCGAGCTCTTCCTGCACCGTGGCCACGCCGGTCAACTGACGCTGCCAGCCGCTGTAGCGCGAGCCTTTGTACTCGACGCCCAGTGCCACACGGTAAAAGCCTTCGGGTGCCATTTCGGCGACCGGGTTATCTATGTTTGCCAAGGTGGGACAGCCTGCTGATGTACAAAGGCGGGCATTATAAGGCTGTGGGTCGGGGATGCCAGTCAGTTCTGTGTTGACCGATCTGGCCCCATCGCTGGCAAGCCAGCTCCCACAGTTTCTGCAGCGCATGCAATACTTGTGGGAGCTGGCTTGCCAGCGATGGCGATAGCACCGCCGCCACAAAATCCAGCCCAAACAAAAACGGCAGCCTCAATGGGCTGCCGTTTTTATTTACCGCTGGCTCATGCCAGGTGCGAAAGCATTTCCTTGGCTTCGCCACGCTGCTTTTCGTCACCCTCGGTCAACACTTCGTTGAGGATGTCGCGTGCGCCGTCGCTGTCGCCCATATCGATGTAGGCCTGGGCCAGATCGAGTTTGGTCGCGGCTTCGTCGGTGCCGGCGAGGAAGTCAAAATCGTCTTCACCCAGATCATCGCCCAATGCCGCATCAGCTTCGGTGAAGGTCGGCTCGGCGATGCTCTGCGACAGGCGATCCAGCTCGGCGTTGACGTCATTCAGTTCCGCTGCGAATGCGTCAGGCTCGGCCGCCGGGTTGCTGTCCATTTCATCAGCCAGCGACAGATCGAAATCCGCCGGCAGCTCCAGATCGTCCTGTGGCACTTCGTTGGCGACCACAGGCTCGGCCGGCGACAGATCTTTCACGCCTTCGTCCAGATCCAGCAGGAAGTCATCATCCGCCAGATCCGCCGCCGGGGCTGGCGCAGGCTCGGCACCCAGATCCAGATCGAGGTCGAAGTCCGACAGGTCGTCGAGGTTCTCTTTGATCTCGGTCTGCTGTTGCAGCACCGATTCAAAGCTCAGATCGTCGTCTGCCGGGAATTCGTCCAGCTCTACCGGCGCGTCAGGCTCAACAACAGGTGCAGGCTCAACCGGAGTGATGTTGTCGAGATCGTCCAGGCTCAGGTCGAACGCGCTATCGAGATCGTCTGCCGCAGGCTCAGGTGCAGGCGCCTCCGGCTCGTCGAGCAGCAGCTCCTTGACGTATTGCGCATCGAGTTCGGCGGCGGCCGCTGCCGCAGCCAGACCCGCGACAGCGACGACCGCCATGGCCGGGAAGCGTTTTTTCAGCTCTTCGACCTTGGCGAAGTTATCACCGTTGGCCACCAACTGACGCTCCTGACCCACGAACGCATCGCGATCACCCTGCTGACCGTAGACTTCCATCAGCTTCAGACGCAGATCACTGCGTTGCGGCTCGAGGCTGACGCCCTCTTCCAGCAACGCTGCGGCCTGATTCAGGCGACCGGCATTGATGTGCGACTGAGCCTTGTCCAGCACGTCATCGGAACGCTCGGCGGACGGTGCGACCAATGGCGCGGCAATCGGCTCGGCCATCACCACCGGAGCCACTACCGCAGCAGGCGCTGGCGCAGGTGCCGGGGTGTTGAGCTTGACGCTGGCAGCAGGTGTTTCCAGGCCTTCGAAGCTGCTTTCCGGCAGATCCTGCTCGGCGGAGAACTCTTGCTCTTCTGCCAGAGCGCGGGCCATGCGCAGGTGTTTCTCGGCTTCCTGCTGGGCTTTGCGGCGACGAGCCAGCAGCAACAGCAGAAGCAGCAACACCACCGCACCGCCACCGATCAGACCCAGCAGGATCGGATTGGTCAGCAGTTCATTGAAGGTTTTGTCTTCATCGACTACCGGTTTTGGCGCAACCACTGGCGTCTCGGCAGGCGTGTCGACCGGTGGCGCAATCGCCGATTCAGGTGTTGGCGCCGCTTCTGCCGGGGTGGCTGGAGGGGTTGCAGCTAGTTCGGCGGTGATCGCCGGTACGGCAGCAGTGGCGGCTGGCGCAGCGCCCGGGCCTTCGGCCTGCATCTTCGCCAGTTGATTGTTCTTCAGCTCGATCAGGCGTTGCAGCTTGTCCAGCTGACTTTGCAGATCGGCCATGCGGCTTTTCAGTTCCTCGTTGTCACGACGGGTCGTGTCGAGGCTTTCCTGAGTCACCGCCAGCTTGTTGCTCAACGCCTTGGCATCGCCGGCCGGGCCTTTGCCACGCCCTTTGGCGTTTTCGGCAGAGACCAGACTCAGGTTGTCCTTGGCATTCTGGCCGGCGCCGACATTGCTGCGACCACGCTTGGTGGCATCGAGCTGCTGCTGGCCGGTACCCGGCTTGGCCACATAACGACGGCCCTGACGCCAGGCTTCGTTCTGCGCGGCGACTTCGGCAATCGCTTTGGACTGTGGCAGCGCGGTGCTTTCCACCGAGTCCGGCAGGCGCAGCACCTGACCGGTTTTCAGTCGGTTGATGTTACCGTCGATGAACGCATCCGGGTTGAGCGCCTGAATCGCCAGCATGGTCTGCTGCACCGAACCGCCGGTGCGCGCCTTCGCGGCAATTTCCCACAGGGTGTCGCGCGGCGTGGTGGTGTATTGCGACGGGTGCGTGGCGCCGGTGGTCGGTGCGGTGATGGTCTGCGCCGGCGCCGGTTGCGCAGCGGCGTCAGCGGTCTGTGGCGAGAATTTCGACGGATCCAGGAGCACACTGTAATCGCGCAGCAGACGGCCATTCGGCCACATCACCTGCACGAGGAATTTCACCATCGGTTCCGACAGCGGCTTGCTCGACGTCACGCGCAGCACGCTTTTGCCGCTGGCGTTGAGCACCGGGGTGAACGTCAGGTCGTTGAGGAAGGCCTGGCGATCGACGCCGGCCTTGGCGAAATCTTCGGGTGAAGCCAGACTCGGCACCACTTCGGCAGCAGTGAGATCCTTGACGTCGAGCAACTCGATCTCGGCCACCAGCGGCTGGTTCAGGGTCGACTTCAGGGTCAGCTCCCCGAGCCCGAGGGCATGCGCCATACCGGAGGACAGCGCCGAGGCGGCCGCTATTGCTAACACCAGTTTGCGAACTTGAACCATAGCCTCATCCTTTGTTTGAACGTTCCTCGGCCAGCGAGAAGATGTTGATTGCCGCTGCCGTAAGGCATTGCGCGCGACGACGACAGACTGCCGCGCGCGATCATTTCTTTGATGCCCCGGAAAGTCCCGGAGGGTGACACGTTATCAAGTGCTCCGGGCAAGCATAGCGCTCACCTAGAATCAGTCGACAAATTGTTGCCAAGTATCTTTTACAGCAGGTCTTTTATCAACAATTCAGCGACCTGCACAGCATTCAGGGCGGCGCCTTTGCGTACGTTATCTGACGTCAGCCACAGATTAAGTTCCGCCGGGTCGTCGACACCGCTGCGCACCCGACCGACATAGACCACATCCTGCCCCACCGCGTCACCCACTGCAGTCGGATAATCGCCGGCCTCAACCAGCTCGATGCCGGGCGCATCCTCAAGCGCAGCGTTGACCTTTGCCAGGTCGACCGCACTCGCTGACTGCAAGGTCACGCTATAGCTATCGCCAAAAAACACCGGGGCTTGAACGCAAGTGGCGGAAATCTTTAATAAAGGCTGCTTCAGCACCTGACGCAACTCGCGCACCAGACGTTTTTCCAGCAGCGTGTGGCCTTGAGCGTCGGGCGTGCCGACCTGGGCCAACAGGTTGAAGGCCATCTGCCGATCAAAGAAAGTCGGCTCCAGCGGACGCATGTTCAGCAACTCAGCGGTCTGCCGCGCCAGCTCGGTCACAGCTTCGCGACCTTGGGCGGACACGGCCAGATTGGCGGTGACGTTGACGTATTGCAGTTCGAGCAAATCGAGCAGCGGCGCCAGCACCACGGCCAGCGTCGTCGCCGAAGGGCTTGGGCTGCTGACCTGGAACGGTGCTTTCAGACCGGCGATCACCTCAGCGTTGGCCTCCGGCACCACTTGCGGCGCCTGCTCGGCCGGCAACGCGCCGGACAGGTCGATCAGCGAGCAACCGGCCGCGTGGGCACGCGCCGCGTAACTCAGGGAAACGGCAGCGCCAGCGGCGAAGAACACCAGTTTGACCTTGCTGAAATCGAACTCGTCGACTTCACGCACGCGCACGTTCTTGTTGCGAAACAGCACCGAACTGCCGGCGGATTCGCTGCTGGCCAGCAAGTGCAGGTTGCCGACCGGAAAGTCGCGCTCTTCGAGAATCTGAACGAGGGTTTCGCCGACAGTACCGGTGGCGCCGACGACGGCAATATCAAGGGTCTGGGTCATGGTTCTACCTCTGGCGAAACGGGGGGAGCGGCACTTTACCGGGTGACTGGCATGCAGGCAATTTCTGCGGGACTTGCAGTGTCTGTTCTGACCTCTTCGCGAGCAAGCCCGCTCCCACAGGGGGAACGCATTTCAAGGGTGGGAGCGGGCTTGCTCGCGAAGGCGTCAGACCAGACAACGCGAAACCTGAGGCATAAAAAAACCCGCACCTCTCACAAGGCACGGGTTCTTTCATTGCATCAAGCGATCAACGCTCAAGCAGGATCCGCAGCATGCGACGCAGCGGTTCGGCCGCGCCCCACAGCAGTTGGTCGCCGACGGTGAAGGCACCGACGAATTGCGAGCCCATGTTCAACTTGCGCAGACGACCCACCGGTACGTTCAGGGTGCCGGTGACCTTGGTCGGGCTCAGCTCCTGCATGCTGATGTCGCGGTTGTTCGGCACCAGTTTGACCCAAGGGTTGTGCTGGCTGATCAGCCCTTCGATATCAGCGATCGGCACGTCTTTGTTCAGCTTGATGGTCAGCGCCTGGCTGTGGCAACGCATGGCGCCGATGCGCACGCAGATGCCGTCGACCGGGATCGGGCTCTTGAAGCGGCCGAGGATCTTGTTGGTCTCGGCCTGGGCCTTCCACTCTTCACGGCTCTGGCCGTTCGGCAGTTCCTTGTCGATCCACGGAATCAGGCTGCCGGCCAGCGGTACACCGAAGTTTTCGGTCGGGTACGCGTCGCTGCGCATGGCTTCGGCCACGCGACGGTCGATGTCGAGGATCGCGCTGGCCGGGTCGGCCAGTTGATCGGCGACAGCGGCGTGAGTCGCACCCATCTGCTTGATCAGTTCACGCATGTTCTGCGCGCCGGCACCGGAGGCCGCCTGATACGTCATGGCGCTCATCCACTCGACCAGACCGGCCTCGAACAGACCGCCCAGGCCCATCAGCATCAGGCTGACGGTGCAGTTGCCGCCGATGTAGTTCTTGGTGCCCGCGTCCAGTTGCTGGTCGATGACCTTGCGGTTGACCGGGTCGAGAATGATGACGGCGTCATCGTTCATCCGCAGGCTGGAAGCCGCGTCGATCCAGTAACCCTGCCAGCCGGCTTCGCGCAGCTTGGGGAACACTTCGCTGGTGTAGTCGCCGCCCTGGCAGGTCAGGATCACGTCGAGGGTTTTCAGCTCTTCAATGCTGTAAGCGTCCTTGAGCGGAGCAATATCCTTGCCCACGGACGGGCCTTGGCCACCGACATTGGAAGTGGTGAAAAACACCGGCTCGATAAGATCGAAATCCTGCTCTTCCAGCATCCGCTGCATGAGCACGGAACCGACCATGCCGCGCCAACCGATCAGACCTACACGTTTCATCGCAACTACACCTTCTTGAAAAGTGGGCCGCTGCTTTGTATTGAATTTCGCAGCGGGCCCGAGAGATTACAGATTCCGCAGCGCGGCGACTACTGCGTCACCCATTTCCTGCGTTCCGACTTTAGTGCAACCGGCCGAATAGATGTCACCGGTGCGCAAGCCTTGATCGAGAACCACGCTAACCGCTTTCTCGATGGCATCAGCCGCGTCGTGCAGATTGAAGCTGTAACGCAGCATCATCGACACCGACAGAATCGTTGCCAACGGGTTGGCAATGCCCTTGCCGGCGATGTCCGGGGCCGAACCGTGGCACGGCTCGTACATGCCCTTGTTGTTCGAATCCAGCGAGGCCGACGGCAGCATACCGATGGAACCGGTGAGCATCGAGGCTTCGTCCGACAGGATGTCGCCGAACATGTTGTCGGTGACAATCACGTCGAACTGCTTCGGCGCGCGCACCAGTTGCATGGCGGCGTTGTCGACGTACATGTGGCTCAGCTCGACTTCAGGGTAATCCTTGGCGACCTGCTCGACCACTTCACGCCACAGTTGGCTGGACGCCAGCACGTTGGCCTTGTCCACCGAGCACAGTTTTTTGCCGCGAACCATGGCCATGTCGAAACCGACGCGGGCGATACGGCGGATTTCGCTTTCGCTGTACGGCAGGGTGTCGTAAGACTGACGCTCGCCGTTTTCCAGGGTGCGGGTGCCGCGTGGCGCGCCGAAGTAGATGCCGCCGGTCAGCTCACGGACGATCAGGATGTCCAGACCGGCAACGATTTCCGGCTTCAGACTCGAAGCGTCGGCCAGTTGCGGGTAGAGGATCGCCGGACGCAGGTTGCCGAACAGGCCCAGTTGCGCACGAATCTTCAGCAGACCGCGCTCAGGGCGGATGTCACGCTCGATGGTGTCCCATTTCGGGCCGCCCACTGCGCCCAGCAGCACGGCGTCGGCAGCACGGGCACGTTCGAGGGTTTCGTCGGCCAACGGCACGCCATGCTTGTCGATGGCCGCGCCACCGATCACGTCATGGCTCAGCTCGAAGCCCAGGTTGTACTTGTCGTTGGCCAGCTCCAGCACCTTGACCGCTTCGGCCATGATTTCCGGACCAATACCGTCACCTGGGAGAATCAGAATCTGCTTGCTCATGCTTTCCTCGTGTCTTCAATCGGTGCGCCACTCAGGGCGCGCCCGGAAAAATTCTTAGCGCTCAGCCATCAGTACGATTACATCTGTACTGAACGAGCCGTCGGCATCAATCTCAAAATATTCTCGTACTTCGTTGCCCATCGACTGCTGCAACTGGCGGATCGCCGCGCGCATCACCTCGGGCGTGCGCATGCGCTCGACCCAACTGCTGTATTCCAGACGCAGGCGCTGACGCGTGGTGCTGCGAGTGTGCAGCCCGGCCTCGCTGACCTGCCGCAGCCACTCGCCGGCAGAATAATCGCGCACGTGGCTGGTGTCGCGCAGCACTTCGACGCTTTGCAGGTAAGTGTCGAACAACGGACTGCCCGGTGACAACACGTCGATGAACGCTGCCACACCGCCCGGTTTCAGCACCCGACGCACTTCACGCAGGGCCACCCCGAGGTCGCTCCAATGGTGCGCCGAATAACGACTGAACACGTAATCGAATTCGCCATCGGCAAACGGCAGGCGCTCGGCGGCGCCGTTGACCGTGGCAATGTTCTTCATGCCGCGATCAACCGCCGCAGCGGCGACCACATCGAGCATCTGCTGCGACAGGTCGTAGGCCACCACCTCCTTGACCAGTGGCGCCACATGAAAACTCACATGACCGGCGCCACAACCCAGGTCCAGCACCCGGGCGTCGCCCTGCCCGGCCAGTTCAGCCTGTAGCAGCGCGAATTCGGTGCCTTGAGCGTGAACGGCGCTGCTCAGGTAGGCGGCGGCCTGTTCACCGAATTGCTTTTGTACAACCTGACTGTGTTGGGCGGTGCTGGTCATGGTCACATCCTGCATTTGTGTTGTTTGAGCGGCCGTCTTCGCGAGCAGGCTCGCTCCCACAGGGGAATGCATTTCAAGTGTGGGAGCGAGCCTGCTCGCGAAGAGGCCGGCCCTGACTACATCAATCTCGAATCAATCACGCGTCGCGAAACAACCACGGCTGGCTCACACGATGCTTGGCCTCGAACGCGGCAATCGCATCACCGTCCTGCAAGGTCAGGCCGATATCGTCCAGCCCATTCAACAAGCAATGCTTGCGGAACGCGTCGATCTCGAAGCGGTACACCTTGCCGTTCGGACTGGTCACGGTCTGCTCGTGCAGATCGATCTGCAATTGATAGCCCGGCTCGGCCTCGACCTGCTTGAACAATTCATCGACTTCAGCGTCGCTCAGGATGATCGGCAGCAAGCCGTTCTTGAAGCTGTTGTTGAAGAAGATGTCGGCGTAGCTCGGCGCGATGATGCTGCGGAAACCGTATTCTTCCAGCGCCCACGGCGCGTGTTCACGGCTGGAGCCGCAACCGAAGTTCTCACGGGCCAGCAACACACTGGCGCCCTGATAACGCTCGGCGTTGAGCACGAACTCCTTGTTCAACGGGCGCTTGGAGTTGTCCTGATACGGCTGACCGACATCCAGGTAACGCCACTCGTCGAACAGGTTCGGGCCGAAACCGGTGCGCTTGATCGACTTCAAAAACTGCTTCGGGATAATCTGGTCGGTGTCGACGTTGGCACGATCCAGAGGCGCGACAAGACCAGTGTGCTGGGTAAAAGCTTTCATGCTGCGCTCTCCTTCAGATCAATTCACGAACGTCGATGAAACGACCGTTCACCGCCGCCGCAGCGGCCATGGCCGGGCTCACGAGGTGGGTACGACCACCGGCGCCCTGACGGCCTTCGAAGTTACGGTTGGAGGTCGAGGCGCAATGCTCGCCGGACTCCAAACGGTCCGGGTTCATCGCCAGGCACATCGAGCAACCCGGCTCACGCCATTCGAAACCGGCTTCGAGGAAGATCTTGTCGAGACCTTCGGCTTCCGCCTGCGCCTTCACCAGACCCGAGCCCGGTACGACGATTGCCTGCTTGATCGTCGAAGCGACTTTGCGCCCCTTGGCGATCACGGCCGCAGCGCGCAAGTCTTCGATGCGCGAGTTGGTGCAGGAGCCGATGAACACGCGATCCAGTTGAATGTCGGTGATCGCCTGATTGGCGGTCAAACCCATGTATTTCAGGGCGCGGACGATCGAATCGCGCTTGACCAGATCCATTTCCTTCGCCGGATCCGGCACGTTCTGATCAACGGCCAGCACCATTTCAGGCGAAGTGCCCCAGCTGACTTGCGGCTTGATCTGTGCAGCGTCCAACTCAACTACGGTGTCGAACTTGGCGTCGGCGTCGGAGACCAGGTCTTTCCAGGCTTCAACCGCCTGATCCCACTGCGCGCCTGTCGGTGCGAACGGACGGCCCTTGACGTATTCGACAGTCTTTTCGTCCGCAGCCACCAGGCCCACACGGGCGCCGGCTTCGATGGACATGTTGCAGATGGTCATGCGGCCTTCGACGGACAGGTCGCGGATCGCGCTGCCGGCGAATTCGATGGCATGGCCGTTACCGCCGGCGGTGCCGATCTTGCCGATCACCGCGAGGACGATGTCCTTGGCGGTCACGCCGAATGGCAACTGACCTTCGACGCGCACCAGCATGTTCTTCATTTTCTTCGCGACCAGGCACTGGGTGGCGAGCACGTGCTCGACCTCGGAAGTGCCGATCCCGTGCGCCAAGGCACCGAACGCGCCGTGGGTCGAGGTGTGCGAGTCGCCGCAGACTACGGTCATGCCCGGCAAGGTTGCGCCTTGCTCCGGGCTGATCACGTGGACGATGCCTTGGCGGATGTCGTTCATCTTGAACTCGACAATGCCGTACTCATCACAGTTGTCATCGAGGGTCTGCACCTGCAAACGCGAGACCTGGTCGGCAATGGCTGCGATGCCGCCCTTGCGCTCTGGCGTGGTCGGTACGTTGTGGTCCGGGGTCGCGATGTTGGCATCGATGCGCCACGGCTTGCGCCCGGCCAGACGCAGGCCTTCGAAGGCTTGCGGCGAGGTCACTTCGTGGATGATGTGACGATCGATATAGATCAGCGCCGAGCCATCGTCGCGCTGTTTGACCAAATGCGAATCCCAGAGCTTGTCGTAGAGCGTTTTGCCGGCCATCAGACGGTTCCTCATCAGCTTGTTTCTATGCCCTGGGCTTATCAATAACCCTTTGGCTTGTGAGGCCGATCCTATGGGGTTACATTAAATAACTCAAATTCATATTTTTTATGCTTTGGATAACCAACTGGAATACGAACCATGGATCTGGCCAACCTCAATGCTTTTATCGCCATCGCCGAGACCGGCAGCTTCTCCGGCGCCGGGGAACGCCTGCATCTGACGCAACCGGCGATCAGCAAACGCATCGCCGGACTGGAGCAACAATTGAAGGTGCGGCTGTTCGACCGACTCGGTCGTGAAGTCGGCCTGACCGAGGCCGGCCGCGCCCTGTTGCCCCGGGCTTATCAGATTCTCAACGTGCTGGACGACACCCGCCGTGCCCTGACCAACTTGACCGGCGAAGTCAGCGGTCGGCTGACCCTGGCCACCAGTCACCACATCGGCCTGCACCGCTTGCCGCCCCTGTTGAGGGAATTCACCCGCCGCTACCCACAGGTGGCGCTGGATATTCAGTTCCTTGATTCGGAAGTGGCCTATGAAGAGATTCTCCATGGCCGTGCGGAACTGGCGGTGATCACCCTGGCGCCAGAGCCGCACACACTGGTCAAAGCCGCGCCGGTGTGGGACGACCCGCTGGATTTCGTGGTGGCGCCGGAACATTCGCTGATCAGCAATGGCGCGGTGAGCCTGGCGGACATTGCCGGTCATCCGGCCGTTTTTCCCGGAGGCAACACCTTTACTCATCACATTGTCCAACGCTTGTTCGAAGCCCAAGGGCTGACGCCGAACATCGCCATGAGCACCAACTACCTGGAAACCATCAAGATGATGGTCTCCATTGGTCTGGCCTGGAGTGTTCTGCCCCGCACCATGCTTGATGAACAGGTGGCGCGCATACCTTTGCCGGGCATACAGCTCAGTCGCCAGCTAGGCTATATCGTGCACACCGAACGGACGCTGTCGAATGCGGCAAGGGCTTTCATGGCCTTGCTGGATGCGCAAATCGATCTGCCAGGGACTCCAGGCTAACTTGTGCTACTCCTATAGAGCCGCTGTCCCTGTGCCTAACGCCACCATCAGCTCAAGGCCCGTTAACAATGCCGAAATCTGTTGACCGAATTCCGCCGATGCCGCGTATTCAGGCCATTGATCCGCGACGTTCCGAGCAGAGCTGGGAGAGTGCGCCGCAATTGCTCGCCGCGCTCAACGGCGCCCGGCTCGGCGCCTGGTATTGGGACATCGAGCGTGGGCAGATCAGCTGGTCACGGGGCACTCAGGCGCTGTTCGGCTTCGATCCACGTCAACCGTTGCCCCAGGACCTGGAATATCTCGACCTGCTGCCGCCCGAAGACCGGGCGAAAACCGTGCGCGCCTTCCACGCGGTGATTGCCGGCGCCCCGCTGGAACAGGCGATGCACCACCGCATCCGCTGGCCCGACGGCAGCCTGCATTGGCTGGAAATCAGCGGCAGCCTGCTGCCGGACAAAAACGGCCGGCCCCGAATGATCGGGGTGATTCGCGAAATCACCCACCAGCGCCAGCGCGAACAGGCTCTGAGCAGCTCGGAGAAACGTTTCGCCACACTTTTTCACCTGTGCCCGAACATGGTGCTGCTGACGCGCCAGGAAGACGGCCTGATCACCGAAGCCAACCAGTATTTCGAAAGTCTGTTCGGCTGGCCGGTCCAGGATGCCATCGGTCGCACCACACTGGAACTGGGCCTGTGGGTGCACCCCGAACAACGCGCAGAGCTGGTGAAAAAGACCAAGGCCAAAGGCGAATTGGTCAGCATGGAAGTGCAGTTTCGCGCCAGCAACGGGCAGATTCATGACGGTATCCTCAGTGCGCAAAAGGTCGAACTCGAAGGCCAGCCGTATCTGCTCAGCACGTTTCTCGACACCACCGAACGCAAAGCCGCCGAACACGCCTTGAAAGACAGTCAGGAACGCCTTGATCTGGCGCTGGACTCGGCGCAACTCGGCACCTGGGACTGGCACATTCCCAGCGGCATGCTCTACGGCTCGGCGCGGGCCGCGCAACTGCACGGGCTGGAGCCGATCCCGTTTCACGAATCATTCGAGGAGTTCTTCGAAGGCGTGCCCGGCGAGGAGCGCGACAGCATGCGCGACGCCTACCGCAGCCTGCGCGAAGGCCCGGCCGGCAACTATCAACTGACCTATCGCGTGCAACTGGCGGATGGCAGCTCACGTTATCTGGAAAGCCGCGCCCGCCTCTATCGCGACGAAAACGGCGCGCCGCTGCGCATGGCCGGGACCTTGCTGGACATCACCGATCAGGTCGAGCGCGAGCAACGCCTGGTCGCCTCCGAAGAGAAATTTGCCACGCTGTTCCAGGTCAGCCCCGACCCGATCTGCGTCACCCGCCAGGACAGCGGCGAGTTCATCGAGATCAACAACAGCTTCACCCAGACCTTCGGCTGGAGCGCCGCCGACGTGATCGGGCGCACCGCAGAGGACATCGGCCTGTGGGACGCCTCGGCGAAAAGCCTGCAACGTATCGAGCGGGTGATCCGCGAACAGGGCCTGAGCAATGTCGCAATCATCGTCCAGCACAAGGACGGCCAGTCGCTGACGTGCGTGATTTCCAGCCGGCAGATCAGCGTCGGCAATCAGCCGTGCATCGTCACCACCCTGCGCGACATCACACAACAGCAGCGCTCCGAGGCCGCACTCAAGGCCAGCGAAGAGAAATTCGCCAAGGCGTTCCACTCCAGCCCCGACGCGATCACCATCACCGAACGTGACACCGGGCGCTATCTGGAGGTCAACGACGGTTTCTGCCGCCTCACCGGCTATCGCGCCGAAGAAGTGGTGGGCAAAACCGTGTACCAGATCGGCATCTGGGCCGAAGAGAAACAACGCTCGGCGCTGCTTGCCGAACTGCAGATCAAGGGCCGCGTGCACCATCAGGAAATGCTCGGGCGCAACAAGCGCGGTGAGTTGCTGACGGTGGAAGTGTCGATCGAACCGATCACCCTCAACGAAACCGCGTGCCTGCTGCTGACCGCCCGAGATGTCAGCCTGCTGAAAAACGCCGAAGCGCAGATCCGCCATCTGGCCTATCACGATCCGCTGACCAATCTGCCCAACCGCGCCTTGCTGATGGATCGCCTGAGCCAGCAGATCGCCCTGCTCAAGCGCCACAACCTGCGCGGTGCGCTGCTGTTCCTCGACCTCGATCACTTCAAGCACATCAACGACTCGCTGGGTCATCCGGTCGGCGACACGGTGCTGAAAATCATCACCGCGCGGCTTGAAGCCAGCGTGCGCATGGAGGACACGGTGGCGCGTCTCGGCGGCGATGAATTCGTGGTGCTGCTCAGTGGTCTGGAAGGCACGCGCAACGAGGTCAGTGCACAAGTGCGAGAACTGGCCGACACCATTCGCGAACTGCTCTCGGAGCCGATGTTCCTCGACGGCCAGCGCCTGCAAGTGACACCGAGCATCGGCGTGGCACTGATTCCCGATCACGGCTCGACCCCGACCGACCTGCTCAAGCGCGCCGACATTGCGCTGTATCGGGCCAAGGATTCCGGGCGGAACACCACGCAGATGTACCACAACACCATGCAGAAGGCGGCCAGCGAACGGCTGCGCATGGAGACTGACTTACGTCTGGCGTTGTCGCGCGGTGAATTCAACGTGCACTACCAGCCGCAGGTCGATGCGCGGGACAACCGCATCATTGGCGCCGAGGCGCTGGTGCGCTGGAATCACCCGGAACTCGGCGCGCAATCGCCCACTGAATTCATCAAGGTGCTGGAGGACAGCGGGCTGATTCTGGAGGTCGGTACCTGGATCCTCGATGAGGCCTGCGAGGCGTTCAAACAATTGATCGCGCTGAAACTGGTCGACCCGCTCAACTTCAGCCTGTGCGTGAACATCAGCCCACGGCAGTTCCGCCAGAACGACTTCGTCGAACGCATCGAACACAGCATGAGCAGCCACGGCCTGCCCTGCTCGCTGCTGAAACTGGAGATCACCGAAGGCATCGTCATCCAGAACCTGGAAGACACCATCAGCAAGATGCGCCGCCTGAAAAAACTCGGTGTGAGCTTCGCCATGGACGATTTCGGCACCGGCTATTCATCGCTGACCTACCTCAAGCGCCTGCCGGTGGACACCCTGAAAATCGACCAGTCGTTCATCCGCGACGCGACCACCGACCCCAACGACGCCGAGATCATCCGCGCCATCGTCGCCATGGCCCGCAGCCTGGAACTGGAGGTGATTGCCGAAGGCGTGGAGACGCCGGAGCAACTGGCGTTCCTGCAAGGGCTGGGCTGCCATTTGTATCAGGGCTATCTGCACAGTCGGCCGGTGGCGTTGGAGGCGTTGAAAAAGATGCTCGAATGACGAGCACAAAAAAAGGGCGCCAGTGGCGCCCTTTTTTCTTGCTCGGCCTTATTGCAGAACCGGCTTTTGCGCTCCGTTGATCGGGATGCGCTTGGCTTTCGCTTCTTCCGGGATCACCCGCAACAGGTCGATGCTCAGCAGACCGTTGCTCAGATCGGCGGCCTTGATCTCGATGTGATCGGCCAGGCGGAAGGACAGCTTGAAAGCACGCTGGGCAATGCCTTGATGCAGGAAGGTCACGCCTTCGTTGGCATCACGCTTGCCACCACTGATGGTCAGCACACCCTTCTCGACTTGCAGCTCCAGGTCTTCTTCCTGGAAACCGGCTGCCGCTACGACGATGCGGTATTGATCGTCACCGTGTTTTTCCACGTTGTAGGGTGGGTAGGTGCTGCCTGGCTCGTTGCGCAGCGCGGTTTCGAACAGGTCGTTGAAACGGTCGAAACCCACCGAGGAACGGAACAGTGGTGCCAGGGAAAATGCAGTACTCATGGTTCAAATCTCCTGAAAACAATCAGCAAGGTTTTGTGTCTCCGCGACCCGAATTCGGCATCGCGTAACCCTTAGATAGGGACCGCCAAAATGATTTCAAGAGAGTATTTGCAGATTTTTTTCAGGCTGCGGCGGCGACCGGCAAACCCAGTAAACGTGAGACTTGATCCGGTTCTGTCTCGCGACGCAGCACGGTAAACAGCTCGGTGGCCTCGGGATAATTGCGCGTCAGCATCGCCAGCCATTGCTTCAAGCGACCCGGCGATTGCCGTGCGGTCATCTGCGCCTTGGCTTGCAGCCAGAAGTCCTGAATCAGCGGCAGCAGCTCGACCCAGGTCATCTCGACCACTTCTTCACCGGCGCGCGCGGCAGCGATCTGCCGGGCCAGATCCGGGCGCGATACCAGACCGCGTCCGAGCATGATGTCTTCGACGCCGCTGATCTCGCGGCAACGACGCCAGTCCTCGACGCTCCAGATATCACCGTTGGCGAACACCGGCACCTTGACCACCTCCTGCACCCGCGGAATCCACTCCCAATGCGCTGGCGGCTTGTAGCCATCAACCTTGGTCCGGGCATGCACCACGATGTGCTCGGCGCCGCCCTCGGCCAGCGCCGTGGCGCAGACCAGCGAGCCGTCCGGGCTGTCGAAACCCAGGCGCATTTTCGCGGTGACCGGGATGTGCGCCGGCACGGCGCGACGCACGTGTTCGACGATGCTGTTGAGAAGTTCTGGCTCCTTGAGCAGCACTGCCCCGCCCCGGGATTTGTTGACGGTCTTGGCCGGGCAGCCGAAGTTCAGGTCGATCACTTCCGAGCCGAGCTCGCAGGCCAACGCCGCGTTTTCCGCCAGGCACACCGGATCGGAGCCCAACAATTGCACGCGCAACGGCACACCGGAACGGGTGCGGGCGCCGTTCAGCAGCTCCGGGCCGAACTTGTGGAAGTAGGCCGGGGTGAGCAACTGATCGTTGATCCGAATGAACTCGGTCACGCACCAGTCGATGCCGCCAACGCGGGTCAGCACGTCGCGCAGGATGTCGTCGACCAACCCCTCCATGGGCGCCAGGGCAATTTGCATGGGGAAAACACACTCAGGAAGAAAAAACGTGCGGCAGTTTACTGGATATCGCAAGAAACCGCAGATCCCTTGCAGGAGTGAGCCTGCTCCCACAGGT
>NZ_JARVST010000037.1:0-27911 GCF_030209055.1 Pseudomonas sp. lyk4-TYG-107 | reverse complement strand
CCACAGGTTCGCGGTCAGGCTCGGGAACTCGTTTTGACTGGGCTGGCGTCTTCGCGAGCAGGCTCGCTCCCACAGGTTTTGGGTCAGGCTCGGGAGGGCGTCTGGCCGGGCTGGCGTCTTCGCGGGCGAGCCCGGCTCCCACAGGGATTGGGGGATGGCTATTGGCGGTGGCGGGTCATGTTGATCAGGGCTGCGCGTCTGCCGCCCGGTGCCGGGCGTTCTTCGATGGAGAACGGCACGAAGCCGAGTTTCGGGTAGAGCAGCAACCCTGCGGTGTTTTCGTTGAAGCAGGACAGCTGCACTTCCCTGGCCTGATACTTTTCAAAGCCGACCGCGGTCATGGTTTCGACGATGTAGCGAGCGACACCCTGGCCACGGGCATAAGGCGCGACGATGACGTTGCCGATACAGCAGACCCCGTCGTGCTCGGCACGGTAGAAGTTGGCGAAACCGACGAACTCGCCGTTGGCCAGAAACGCCGTGGAGTCGAAGCGTTGGCTGATCGCGGTGTGCATTTGTTCTTCCGTCAGCGGGTACTGCGCTTTCGGGAACATGAAGTACAACTCTTGAACGCCCTGCGGAAAGCCGCACAGGGTTTTGACGTCGTCGGCCGTCACTGGCCGGTGGGAGAAATTCATCGCTGCCCTGCCCTCACTTTTTGCCTGCGGCCAAATGGTGCGCGACCAGCGCGTTGGCATGGCCGTGGCCCATGCCGTGTTCATCCTTGAGCCACGCCACCAGTTCCATGTGTTTCTTGTCGGTGATGCCGGCGAGCAGGTTCAGCCAGTGATCGATGGGCTGGCCGTACTTTTTTTCGATGGAGGGGAAGTACGACGCCGGGCCTTTTACCTTGTTGTCTTCGCTCATGCTGCAAGCTCCCTTGGGTCACGACGGAGGGTCGGCGACGCTCCTTGTCGGCATGCCGTAGAGTGGACGCGAAGTGTGATTCGGGCAACTGCAGCGCTCTTCGAGACACCACAAAAACCTGTGGGAGCGAGCCTGCTCGCGAAGGGGCCGTGTCAGACGCCATCATCAGTGGCTGACACATCGCCTTCGCGAGCAGGCTCGCTCCCACAGGGATTGGGGGTTGAAGGAGGTCAGGGTTATTCGGTGCGGCCCGGCAACATTCGCACCAGCGTGTTATCCCGCACCCAGTAGTGGTGAAACAGCCCCGCTGCCGCGTGCAAGCCGATCAGCCAGTAGCCGGCGCTGCCCAGCGTTTCATGCCAGTACTTGAGCTGTTTGGCGAAGTCCGGGTTGATGGCGACTGGTGCCGGGACGTGGAAGCCGAAGTACGGGAACGGTTTGTCGGCGGCGGCGAGCATCAGCCAGGCGAGGATCGGCGTGGCGATCATCAGCACGTACAGCGCCAGGTGCATCAGGTGCGAGATGCCGGTCTGCCAGGCAGGCGGTTTGGGGGTGATCGGCGGGCGTGGGGTCAAGCGACCGAGCAGGCGCACCCAGACCAGGACGAAGATGCTCGTGCCGAACAGGCCGTGGAATCCCATCAGCAGGCCGCGCGCTTCGCTGCCCTTGGGCATGAAGCCCTTGATTTCGACGCAGGCGTAGACGCCAACAAACAACGCCAGCATTAGCCAGTGCAGGGTGATTGAGAGTTTTCCATAACGGGTGACGGCGGTGTCGCGAGTCATAACGTGCCTCGTGATTGTCGTGAGCGACGGTCTCGTCGCAATGGCAGGGCGAACCGATTGCACCACCCTGCCCTTGCAGCCTCAAGACCCCCTGCAGATTGCCCGCTCATTATCCTCACTTCACCTGCAAATTTTGTGAAAAAAACCTCTGCTCTCTCACTCAAACCATCGCCTCAGTTGTGCAGCAACGCAGCGGCGGATGAGACCACCAGCAACACCGCCAGAATCCGGTTCAGCCACTGCAACTGCGCCGGATTGTTCAACCAGCGCGCCGCACCGCGACCGAGCAACGCCCACAGCGCCAGGCACGGCAACGACACCAGAAAGAACGCCAGGCACAACGCGTTCAAGCCCTGCCCTTGCGCGGTGAACACGCTGATCACGGCGATCGCCATCATCCACGACTTGGGATTGACCCATTGCAGCAGCGCGGCGCCGAGCAGGCCCAGTTCGGGTTTTTCCTCGCCGGCGGCGGGATCGATGGCGGTGGCCGGCGCGGTGAAAATCTGCCACGCCAGCCACAGCATCCAGCCCATCCCCAGCGCACTGATCACCGGGCGCACACCGGGCAGCATCAGCGCACTGGCGCCCGCACCGGCGACCCACACCAACGACGCGGCGCCCGCCCCCGCGCCGAGAATGATCGGCAGGCACGGTCGCCAGCCGCGTCGGGCGCTGGTGCTGAGGACAATGAGATTGGTCGGCCCCGGGGTGATCGAGGCAACGAAGGCAAAGAGGATGAACGCAAGCATGGCACGGCCCTGTAGAAAGTCAGGGCCCACTGTGATGGTTGAGCAAGGTGACGGTCTTGAACGTTTGTTCAGCGTCGAAACGTGCCGATGGCGCGTTGCTGATAGGCGCCCGGCGTGATGCCGTAGGCACGCACGAACCAGCGGCCCAAATGGCTCTGGTCGGCGAAGCCGAGGCGGCTGGCGACTTCCACTGGCTGCATGCCGGCCGCAAGCATTTGCCGGCCACGACTGAGGCGCAGCTGGATCAGCCACGCGTGCGGCGCGAGTCCATAAGCAGCCTTGAACGCGCGGGTCAGGCGAAAGCGGTCGGTGCCGCAGACGTCGGCCAGGGTTTGCAGGCTGATGTCCTGCTCGTGGTAGGCCACCAGGTAATCGCGTGCCTGCCGGGCGATCAATGGCGCACGGTTGGCAGCGGTCGGTTGCGGTCGCCGGTACAGGTGAATCGCCAGTCGTTCGAGCAACGCATCCAGTGCCACATCGCGCACCATGCGCACGTCCTGCTTATGCAGCGCATTGAAGGCAAACAAGGTGGCCCGGGCCAGTTCGGGATCATCGTTGAGCACACTGCCGATCCCCGGCAAGCCGCTGCCGTAGCTGCCCAGATGCAAACCGTCCAGCGCCTGCTCCAGCCATGTCGGTTGCAGATAGAGCATGCGATAGGTGAAGCCGTCCGGGCTCGGCGCATCGCCGTCATGGATGTCGCCGGGTTCAAGCATGAAGACCTTGCCCGGCGTGCTGTCATGCCGCGCCCGACGGCTGTTGAAGCGCTGCACGCCTTGCTCGGTGAAGCCGATCAGGTAGGTTTCGTGCCAGTGCGGATCGTAGGCGTGTGCATGCCCGGCGAAATGCGCGTGCAGGGTTTCGATGCCGGTTTCCCGGTCGCGGGCAAGGTCGATCCAGTTGCTCATGGCGTGCGTACAGTGGTGGGCTGGGGCCAGTAATCCACAATTGGCGGGTTGAGGCTAGAAGGTTTGTGCATTTCAGATAGAGCGCTGATTGACCCGCGCCATCAACTGCTCGGCACTTTCCTTGCGTTCGGAATAGCGATCCACCAGAAAATCCTGGCGCTCGCGCAGCAGCACGGTGAACTTCACCAGCTCTTCCATCACATCGACCACGCGATCATAAAACGGCGAAGGTTTCATCCGCCCCGCCTCGTCAAATTCCGTGAACGCCTTGGGCACCGAAGACTGATTGGGGATGGTGAACATGCGCATCCAGCGCCCCAGCACGCGCAGTTGATTGACCACGTTGAACGACTGCGAACCGCCGCAGACCTGCATCACCGCGAGGGTTTTACCCTGGGTCGGACGTACCGCGCCGAGCTCCAGCGGAATCCAGTCGATCTGCGCCTTGAACACCGCCGACATCGCGCCGTGGCGTTCCGGCGAACACCAGACCTGACCTTCCGACCACAGCACCAGCTCGCGCAGTTCCTGGACTTTGGGATGGTCGACCGGGGCGTCGTCAGGCAACGGCAGACCGGACGGATTGAAGATGCGCGTCTCGGCACCGAAGTGCTCCAGCAAGCGTGCGGCCTCCTCCACCAGCAGACGGCTGAAGGAGCGTTCGCGGGTCGAGCCGTAGAGCAGCAGGATGCGCGGTTTGTGTTCGTGCGAAGGTGATGTGATCGGGCCTTCGAACAGCGTGTGATCAAGATTGGGCAAGTGCTCTGACATATGTCCTCCGGCTCAGAGGGAGCCGATGCGATCCAGTTCGCGCTGAAGCTCAACGCGGCTGAGTGATTTGAAAGGAAGACCGAGGAAGGTTGCGCAGCGGCGCTCGATGATCGCCAGCGTGGCACGGAACGCGGCGTCCACTGCGGCCTCGTCACCGCTCACATCAGAGGGATCTTCCAGCCCCCAATGACATTTGATCGCCGGGCCGAAGTACACCGGGCAGGTTTCGCCCGCTGCCTTGTCGCAGACGGTGATGACGATGTCCGGCGGGTTGCCTTCAAAGGCGTCGTTGCCTTTGCTGTACAAACCGTCGATAGCGATACCGGCCTGTTGCAGCGTCGTCAGGCTGCGCGGCAACACTTGGCCCTTGGGGAAACTGCCGGCGCTCACCGCCTCGAAACCCTCGCGCGCCAGATGATTGAACATGGCTTCGGAAAGGATGCTGCGGCAACTGTTGGCCGTGCACATGAACAGGACACGCATGGATAGCTCCGGGGATATTTGAAATTCAGCAGCACGCGGTTTCGCGGGCAGGACGGCCGTCCATGTTGTGCAGGCGACAAGCATTGTCCTTGAGCCAATCGGCGTTGGCCGTGGCCGTGACCTTGAGGATCTGGTGAACCCAATCCGGCAGCTCCGGGTTGAGCCGGTAATAGACCCACTGACCCTGACGGCGATCGAGCAACAACCCATTGCTGCGCAGTTGCGCGAGGTGGCGGCTGATTTTCGGCTGGCTGTCGTCGAGGGCGCACATCAGCTCGCAGACACACAGCTCACCCTGCTCGGCAATCAGCAAGGTGGCGCGGGCACGGGTTTCATCGGCCAGGCTTTTGAACAGTTCTGTGGGGGTGAGCATGGGGGGCGGGCTCGAACATATGGAAAACCGAATATACGGATATCCATATATTATTCAACCCCGAATTCAAGCCACACCGCAGCCCCCCCCTGTGGGAGCGAGCTTGCTCGCGAAGGCGTAGTGTCAGTCGATGTCTACGTCACAGACATGCCGCTTTCGCGAGCAAGCCCGCTCCCACAAGGGGATTTGTGTGGGCGGGACTATCCGCGCAACAGCTCCTGCTCCGCCTCGCAAAGGCCGACGACATAATCCCAGACCAACCGCAACCTTACTGACTTGTGCAGCTCGCGTCGGGTGCTGATCCAGTAAGGCAACAACCGCAGAACCCTGTGGGAGCGGGCTTGCTCGCGAAGGCGTAGTGTCAGTCAATTCCTATGTCACAGACACACCGCCTTCGCCAGCAGGCTGGCTCCCACAGGGGGATTTGTGCAGGGCAGGACTAGCCGCGCAACAGGCCTTGCTCCGCCTCGCAAAGGCCGACGACATAATCCCAGACCACCCGCAACCTTACTGACTTGTGCAGCTCGCGCCGGGTGCTGATCCAGTAGCTGCGCTCGATGCTGTCATCCGGCAATAACGCCACCAGATCCGGATCCGACGCGGCCATGTAGCAAGGCAACACCGCAATGCCCAATCCCGAGCGCGCCGCTTCCTGCTGGGCGATGACGCTGGTGCTATGGAACACCACGCGCGGGCTGCGGCAGAAGCTGTTGAGGAACATCAGTTCCTGACTGAACAGCAAATCATCGACATAACCGATCCACGCATGCCGCGCGAGGTCTTCGCGGCTGCGCAACGGCGGTGCGTTGTCGAGGTAGCGTTGGCTGGCGTAGAGCGCCAACCGATAGTCGGTGAGTTTGCGCGTGACCAGCATGTCCGCCGCGGGGCGCTCCAGATGAATGCTGATTTCCGCCTCGCGGTTGAGGATGCTGACGAAGCGCGGCACGGCGACCAGTTCCACTTCCAGCCCCGGATAGCGTTCGAACAGGCCGATCATCCGACTGGCGAGAAACTTGATGCCCAGCCCTTCGGTGACGCCGACGCGGATCTTGCCCAGCGGTGCGGTGGACTGGGTGATTTCTTCCTGGGCCAGCAGTGCGACGTTCTCCATGGCTTCGGCGTGCTTGAGCAGCGCCTCGCCGGCCGGGGTCATTTCATAGCCCTGGGCGTGCTGGACAAACAGCGCGGTGCCGAGGCTTTTTTCGATGGCCTCGATGTGTCGGGCCACGGTGGCGTGAGTAGTGTTCAAGCGCCGGGCAGCGGTGAGCAGGCGGCCGCTGCGTTGCAACTCCAGAAAGAACCGCAGGTCATTCCAGTCGAACATGGGGTGTCCTTGTCAGCTATCGTCAATCCAGGCTGTTTGAAAACGCACAGCGGCTGCGCAAAAACTAACATTCTTTTAACGAAAGCTAACAACTAGAGTGTCCGACAATAAAAACAAAAAGCGAGGTCAGGGAATGCAGACTTCCCTTGAAGAATACGACTACATCGTGGTCGGCGCCGGCCCCGCCGGGTGCCTGCTGGCCAATCGACTGTCGGCAGACAAACAGCAGCGGGTGTTGCTGCTCGAAGCCGGCGGACGCGACAACTACGCATGGATTCACATCCCCGTGGGTTACCTGTTCTGCATCGGCAACCCGCGCACCGACTGGTGCTTCAAGACCGAAGCGCAACCCGGCCTGCAAGGTCGCAGCCTGAGCTACCCACGCGGCAAAGTGCTCGGTGGCTGCTCCTCGATCAACGGCATGATCTACATGCGCGGCCAGGCTGGTGACTACGACGGCTGGGCCGCCGAGGGCAATCCGGGCTGGGCCTGGAACGACGTGCTGCCGCTGTTCAAACAGAGCGAAAACCACTTTGCCGGCGCCGCTGAATTTCACGGTGCCAAGGGTGAATGGCGGGTCGAGCAACAGCGGCTGTCATGGCCGATTCTCGACGCGTTTCGCAGCGCCGCCGAGCAGAGCGGCATCGCCAGCATCGACGACTTCAATCAGGGCGACAACGAGGGTTGCGGCTACTTTCAGGTCAACCAGAAGGCCGGGGTGCGCTGGAACGCGGCCAAGGCTTTTCTCAAACCGATTCGCGAGCGGGCCAATCTGACGGTGCTGACCGGGGTTGAAGTGGATCGGGTGCTGCTGGAAAACGGCCGTGCTTCAAAAGTCAGCGCACGTCACGAAGGTCAGGTGAAAAGCTTCAAGGCGCGCAAGGAGATTGTGTTGTGCGCTGGCGCCGTGGGTTCGCCGAGCATTCTGCAGCGCTCCGGGATCGGCCCGCGTCCGCTGCTCGAGCGCCTCGGCATCGGGGTGATTCATGAGCTGCCGGGGGTTGGCGGCAATCTGCAGGATCACCTGCAACTGCGCCTGATCTACAAACTGCAGAACGCTCGGACCCTGAATCAGATCGCCGGCAGCGTGTGGGGCAAGATGGGCATGGGCCTGCGTTATCTGTATGACCGCAGCGGGCCGCTGTCGATGGCGCCGAGTCAGCTCGGAGCATTTGCCCGATCCGGGCCGGAGCAGACTTCCGCCAACCTTGAGTATCACGTGCAGCCGCTGTCGCTGGAGCGTTTTGGCGAGCCGCTGCACAGCTTTCCGGCGTTCACCGCGTCGGTGTGTGATCTGCGTCCGCAGAGCCGTGGCCGCATCGACATCCGTTCGGCAGACCCGCAGGACGCACCGCTGATTCAACCGAATTACCTCAGCCATCCCGAGGATTTGCGCGTGGCCGCCGATGCGATCCGCCTGACCCGACGCATCGTCAGCGCCCCGGCCCTGCAAGCGTTCAAACCGGTGGAATACTTGCCCGGCGACAACCTGCAAAGCGAGGAGCAATTGCACGAAGCGGCCGCGCGCATCGGCACGACGATTTTCCATCCGGTCGGCACCTGTCGCATGGGCAATGACGCGGAAGCGGTGGTCGATGCGCAATTGCGCGTGCATGGCGTGCCCGGCCTGCGCATCGCCGACGCCTCGATCATGCCGCGCATCACCTCGGGCAACACCTGTTCGCCTACGCTGATGATTGCCGAGAAGGCGGCGCAGCTGATCCTTTCAGGACCTCTACACATTCCCCCTGTGGGAGCGAGCCTGCTCGCGAATGCGGTAGCACATTCAACATAATTGTTGACTGACACATCGCCTTCGCGAGCAGGCTCGCTCCCACAGGAATCAGCAGATTCAAGGCATCACGCAGTACCCGGACACGCAACACCAGTGGAACAACAAAAACAATCACTGTGAGGGATACCGATATGTCAGAACACGCTCAGCCGCTGGACGCCGTGCGCAGCGCGGAGACCAGCCCGGATACACGCAAAGTCATCTTCGCCTCGTCCCTGGGGACGGTGTTCGAGTGGTATGACTTCTTCCTCTACGGCGCCCTCGCGGCGGTGATCAGCAAGCAGTTTTTCGCCGGGGTCAACGACACCACGGCGTTCATCTTCGCGCTGATGGCCTTTGCCGCCGGGTTTATCGTGCGGCCGTTCGGGGCGCTGGTGTTCGGTCGGTTGGGGGACATGATCGGGCGCAAATACACCTTCCTCGCGACCATCATTCTGATGGGGATCGCCACGTTCTGCGTCGGCCTGCTGCCGACCTACGCCAGCATCGGCATTGCCGCGCCGATCATTCTGGTGGTGCTGCGCATGCTTCAGGGTCTGGCCCTGGGCGGTGAATACGGCGGTGCTGCGACCTATGTGGCGGAACACGCGCCAATCGGCAAACGCGGCTTCCACACCAGTTGGATTCAATCCACTGCAACCCTCGGCCTGCTGCTGTCGCTGCTGGTGGTGCTCGGTTGCCGCTACTTCACTGGCGATCAGTTTGAAGTCTGGGGTTGGCGCATCCCGTTCCTGCTGTCGATCGTGCTGCTGGGCATTTCCACCTGGATCCGCCTGAGCCTGCACGAGTCGCCGGCGTACCTGAAAATGAAAGAGGAAGGCAAAGCCTCGAAAGCGCCGATCCGCGAATCCTTCGGCAAATGGGAGAACCTCAAGGTCGTGCTGATCGCGCTGTTCAGCATCAACGCCGGGCAAGCGGTGACCTTCTACGCTGCGCAATTTTACGTGCTGTTCTTCCTCACCCAGTTCCTGAAAATGGACCCGGCGGTGGCCAACAGCCTGCTGATTATCAGCGTGGTGATCGGCGCGCCGTTCTTCATCATTTTCGGCTGGCTGTCGGACAAGGTCGGACGCAAACCAGTGCTGATGCTCGGGCTGCTGCTGGCGACCGCGTTGTACTTCCCGATCTTCAAATCCCTGGCGCACTATGCCAACCCGGCTATCGATCAGGCCAGCCGTCAGGCGCCGATCACCGTGCTGGCCGATCCGGCGACCTGCACCTTCCAGTTCGACCCGGTGGGCAAGGCCAAATTCGACAGCCCGTGCGACAAGGTCAAGACCTTCCTGGTCAAGCAGGGCCTGCCCTACTCCAGCGTCGCCGCCCCGGCCGGCAGCGGCGTGCAGGTGAGCGTCGGCGACGTGAAAATCGACGGCTACGACGAATCCGCCCTGCGCGGCGCGGTGACCCTCGCCGGCTACCCGCAACAGGCCGACCTGCAACAGATCAACAAACCGATGATCGTGGCGCTGATCGTCGCGCTGATCATCATCTCGGCCATGTGCTACGGCCCGCTGGCTGCGCTGATGGTCGAACTGTTCCCGACCCGCATCCGCTACACCTCGATGTCCCTGCCGTATCACATCGGCAATGGCTGGTTTGGTGGATTCCTGCCAACGGTGTCATTCGCGCTGGTGGTGTACACCGGGGATATTTTCTATGGGCTGTGGTACCCGGTGCTGATTACCGGGGTCAGCCTGGTGGTGGGGATGATTTGTCTGCGGGAAACGAAGAATATCGATCTCGATAAGAACTGAATCTGAAACATGATCCTTTGGTAAAAAAACCTGTGGCGAGGGGATTTATCCCCGATGGGGTGCGTAGCGCCCCCCTTGAAAAAGGGGACTACTGCGTAGTCCATCGGGGATGAATCCCCTCGCCACAATTAAATCTCTCCCTCCAGTAACTAAGCGTCAGCCTTGATCACCTCAAACTTCACCTGATCCGGATAAAACGCCACGTAGTCACGAATCGGCGCGACCGAGACTTTCGGATTTTCGTAAGTCCACACCGCATTCGCCCCCTCATGCCCCGGCACTTGCAGGCTGAAGTAATTGGCATCGCCCTTGTACGGGCAGTAACTGGTGTGGTCGGTGCGGGCGAAGTATTTCTCGTCGATGTCTTCGCGGGGCACGTAGTACACCGGCGGGTAGTTGGCTTCATGGAGAACCAGCACATGCGAGGACGCCGCGACCTGGATGCCGTGGAATTTCACCAGCAGGCAACCGGGGAGTTCTTCGAGGGTGATGACGGGATTGAGGCCGGTGGTGCTCATTGGGGTTACTCCTGAATACGGCGCAGAGAGACCGGTTCAGGTATAGCTCATAGGTTCAGACCAGGGTGATTTTGCAGCCGAACGGCCAAAGCCCCCCGGCCCCAGCCCTCTCCCGGAGGGAGAAGGAGCCTGCCGAGGTGTATTTCGTTCTACACCGACCTGAAAGTGCTTTATCGATTGTGGATTCAGCGAAGTGCAATCAGGTCGACGTATGTTTTCAGCATCCCCCGATCGGTCCCCTCTCCCACGGGGAGAGGGTTAGGGTGAGGGCTGCTCTTCTGGCATCAAACCACGATATCAGTCGCCACCGCCTGGCCTACCACACCCACGGCAAAGTCAACCTGCCCCTGCCCGGTCAGATCGACCAGCAGCCCGGTCTGACCGTTCTGCGCGTAGTAAGTCAGGATCGCATCGCCCGCATGGCCGGTGAAACTGCTGACGAAGTTCAGTGACGCCGCCCCCGTGGCAAACGCGGCGATGCCCGAGAGGTCGATCTTGTCCACGCCGCTCTTGAAATCCATGATCCAGTCCGGCTGGTTGTTGGTCGAGTCGCTGGCCGCACCGAACACGAAGGTGTCTGCGCCCTCGCCGCCCCACAGCACATCCGCGCCGCCACCGCCGTAAAGGATGTCGTTGCCGGCTCCGCCGAACAGATGGTTAACGGCCGAGTTGCCGATCAGCAGGTCATTGCCCGAACCGCCAACCGCATTCTCCACGGTCACGCCATAGGCAATCGATACGTTGCCGACCAGCCCGCCAACGTCAGAGAACGAACCCTCATTGAGGTTGATCTTCTGGTTCTGGGTGAAGCCGGAGAAGTTCAGCGTATCGTTACCGCCACCGTCCCACACTGAGAACACAACTTTCGACGCCGCCGACGTGGCGCTGTAGAAATCGCGGCCGGCGTTGGAGCCGAAACCGTAGGTGGTGTCATCGGCGCGGGTTGCATAGTTGGCGCCGTAGAGTTTCTGCACCGCCACGATATCGTCGAGCAACGGTGCCGAGGCGTAGGCGCCACTGCCATCCTTGCTGAAGTTCTGGTCGGTGTTGGCTTCGCTCCAGTAGCTCATCAGGCTGTAGCCACGGGTGTCTTCGGCGTACTTGGCGTCGTTGTAGGTCGGGTTGCCATTGCCGGCGTTGTAGGCGCCCGGGTGCGACAGGCCAAGGGTGTGGCCGATTTCGTGGGTCAGGGTCTGACGCCCGTAGTTGTTGGTGTCCGGGGTCTTGTTGACCTGATATTGATTGTTGATCAGGTACCACGACTGACCGTCATAGCTGCCGCCGCTCGGCAGGTAGGCGAACGCTGCGCCGCCGGTGCTGACGTCGTAGTTGCCGAAGGTCATGTGGCCGTCGCCGCCCTTGCCTTCAGTGAACGTGACCTTGGCCACGTCGGCCCAGGATTGCATGGCCAGCACGGCTTGAGCTTTCTGCTGCGCGCTGAACTGGCTGAAGTTGCCGAGGTTCGGGTTGTAGTTCGCCGGTTTCTCGGTGAGGAAGGTGTAGGTCAGGGAGATTTTGCCGTCGCCGTTCTTGTCGTGCCACGACAGGTTTTTGCGCAGGATTTCGTCGGCTGCCTGATCGGCGGTGAACGACGGTTTGCCGTTCACCAGGCCGACGCCACGGTCGTACAGGTGGCTGAAGGCGTTCACTTCGTCATAGGCGCTGCTGGTTTTCGCTTTGGCTTGAGCCATGGTGGGACTTCCTTGTTTCAGAGTTGGCAATACGCGTCGAGCACGGCAATCCACGACGAGATCGTCCGCTCACTCGCGTTTCTAAGAAGCCCGGTGAACCTGACACGGGCGTCAACTGCCTTGCCAATCGATTTCTCGATAGCCGCTCGCGACGTCCCGGTAATACCGGTCATCTCCGGCAATGTATTGATCTGTATATCCATACAGATAAAAGTTGCCCCGAGCGCCAACTGCGGCCATCCTGTGCACCTCCAGTGAACTGATCGACGACGGTGGTTATGCGGCTGTACCTCTGTGAAAAACCTTCCCAGGCCAAAGACATCGCGGCCGTGCTGGGCGCCAGGCGTCGGGGCGACGGCTGCTGGCTGGGAACGGACGTCACAGTGACCTGGTGCATCGGCCATCTGCTGGAAACCGCGCCGCCGGATGCCTACGACGCGCGCTACAAGCGCTGGGTGCTGGCGGATCTGCCGATCATTCCGGACAAGTGGAAAATGACCGTCAAGCCGCGCACCGCCAGCCAGTACAAAGCGGTCAAGCGCCTGCTTGGCGAGGCCAGCGAACTGATCATCGCCACCGACGCCGACCGTGAGGGCGAGATGATTGCCCGGGAACTGGTCGAGCACTGCCGCTATCGCGGGCCGATCCGTCGCTTGTGGCTGTCGGCACTGGATGAAGCGTCGATCCGCAAGGCCCTGGCCGCGCTGAAGCCGGGGGCGGAAACCTTCAGCCTGTATCACTCGGCACTGGGGCGCTCGCGGGCGGACTGGCTGATCGGCATGAACATGAGTCGCCTGTTTACGCTATTGGGCCGGCAGTCCGGTTATCAGGGCGTCCTGCCGGTTGGCCGGGTGCAGACGCCGACACTGCGGCTGGTGGTGGATCGCGACCGCAGCATCGCCGACTTCGTGCCGGTGCCGTATTGGGCGATCGATGTGCAACTGCTGCACGATGGCACGCCGTTCACCGCACAATGGCGTGCGCCCTCGGACGTTTGCGACGAGCAGGATCGCTGTCTGAATCAGGCGCTGGCCCAGCAGGCAGCCGCCGCTCTGAACAGCGCCGCCAGTGCGCGGGTGGTCAAACTGCGCACTGAACGCATGCGTGAAGTGGCACCGCTGCCATTCGATCTGGGCACCCTGCAGGAGGTCTGCTCGAAGAAACTCGGTCTCGGCGCCCAGGAAACTCTCGACATCGCCCAGGCCCTTTACGAAACCTACAAGGTCATCACCTACCCGCGCAGCGATTGCGGCTTTCTGCCGCTGAGCCAGCACAGCGAGGCGCCGGGGATACTGGCGGCACTGCGTCAGGCCGACCCGAGCCTTGACGTGTTGAACGGTCACCTCGACCCGCAGCGCCGCTCGCGGGCGTGGAACGACGCCAAGGTCAGCGCCCACCACGGCATCATCCCCACAGCGGCGGCCAAGAATCTCGAGCGTCTGAGCGGTAAACACCGGGCGGTCTACACGCTGATTCGTGCGCGTTATCTGGCGCAATTTCTGCCCAACCATGAATACGATCGCACCCAGGCCGACTTCGATTGCGCCGGGGAAGCGTTGCGTGCCGTCGGCAAGCAGATCATCGAACCGGGCTGGAAGCGCGCCTTGCCCGAAGCCCTCGCCCCGGCCAAGGGCCGTGAAGCGCCAGCCCCGCAAACCCTGCCGGCGCTGAGTCAGGGTATCGATTGCGCCGTGGCCGGCGTGAACCTCAAGGATCTGTGGACCCAGCCGCCGAAGCCCTACACCGAGGGCGACCTGATCAAGGCGATGAAGAACGTCGCCAAACTGGTGGAAGATCCGTTGCTCAAACAGAAACTCAAGGACACCACCGGCATCGGCACCGAAGCGACCCGCGCTTCGATCATTCAGGGTCTGCTGGATCGCGGTTATCTGGTGAAGAACGGCAAGGCACTGGCCGCGACGCCGGCGGCCTTCAGCCTGATCGACGCCGTGCCCCGGGCAATTGCCGATCCCGGCACCACCGCCATCTGGGAACAGGCGCTGGACATGGTGCAGAGTGGCGAAATGAGCCTGGAGGAGTTCGTCACCAAACAGGCGGCGTGGATGAGCAAGCAGGTCACCCGCTGTTCTGCGCTGAGCCTGACCATCAGCGGCCCGCCACCGGCCGGCAAGGCTGCGGCGCCGTGGAAGAAGAAACGCAAATCGACGCGCAGTAAAACCGCCGGGGCAGCCAAACGCACAGCGAAGTAATGATCAGTCCTGTGGTTAGGAACTCTGTGGTGAGGGGATTTATCCCCGATGGACTGCGCAGCAGTCCCCGTGGCTTAAGGAAAAACTGGGGCTGCTTCGCAACCCATCGGGGATAAATCCCCTCGCCACAAGGTGTGAGTTCACATTATCGGGTTCATCACCGCAGGGAGTTAACCCAATGCCCACCATCGAACTGCACCCCGCCCACCGCGACGAACTGCAAACCATCGAAAACCTCATGCAGTTCTACATGTACGACTTCAGCCAATGGCTACCACTGAAACTCGGCGAACATGGCTTCTTCAGCATTCAGCAGAAAGACGATTACTGGCGCAATCCCGCTACCCAACCGTTCCTGATCCGCGTCGACGGTGAACTGGCCGGCTTCGTGACCGTGGATAACGACACCCACATCGACGGCGCCGAATACAACATCGGCTACTTCTTCCTCACCCGGCGTTTTCGTGGCCAAGGCGTCGCGCAGTTTGTCGTCTCTGCCCTCTTGAGCCGTCTGCCCGGTCAATGGCAGATTTTCCACATCGACGCCAACCTGCCTGCGCAGCGCTTCTGGGCCAGATTGATCCCCGAATTGACTGGCGGCGCAGTCACCCGCCAGCAGCGCACCGTGGACGGTTACCCCTGCACCTTCTACGTCCTGCGCGCCCCAGCATCCGTTGCCTGAACGGATCTTTTCTCATTCCAAAACCGCTTTGTCCGACAATATGTAGTGAACAAAAATAATCACTACAAAACCGTTGACGGCACCGTTTTGCTTTTGCATGATGAAGACGTTCCCCGATCGGGAACATCGGTAACACGCTTGAGCAAACTCGTCTGACCGCCGAGTTGTTTTTTCCGGATACACGCTGCCCACAAGGCAGATTGAAGAAGCTGACCTGGCCTGAACGTCCAGTACAAGGACGAGAAGCGCTGGCGAAAATTCTCAAGACGCTTGTGGCCGACCCTGAAAACGTCGTCAAGGAGCCTCCCGGTTTTCGCTGCTTCTCCTCGTTGTGACGCTATTGCGTAGCAGTTATTCAACACGACTACATGCAACAGACGCATGACCCCGTACTTCACACGGGCGACCGCTGACGTCCTGGTTTCGGTGCCAGGGATCAACTAACCGATGGGCTACCTGTATTAGCGAATCAACTTTGAAAGATCACCAGACTGGTCAAGGGGCAAACATCATGAATCTGAACAATCAACCTACTATCGAAGAACTGGCTCGTATGTTCGCTGCGCAAAAAGACAGCCACGACAGCCACATTCTCTGGATCAGCAAGTCGGGTCAGGTGCATATCGACTGCCTGTCACCCCACGCTGGTGAAGAAGAATTCGACCGCAGCAACCAGAACCTGCTGGCCCGCCTGAAGATGTACCGCCGCGGCCACGGTTATGTCGGCAAGAAAGCTGCGGCCGACAAGGACTTCATCGGCAATGTGCTGCAGACGCTGAAACAGGCGTGGGATTCGATGCAGAACAAGAATGAAGTTCGGGTGATTGACCGGTTCTACTGATTTACAACTTCAATAAATAAAAGGGCCTGCTTCCAAAGGAAGCAGGCCCTTTTTACATCTGCGAGTCATGTAACCCTGTGGGAGCGAGCTTGCTCGCGAATGGGCCGTGTCAGTCGACATCTATTCAACTGATAAACCGCTTTCGCGAGCAAGCCCGCTCCCACAGGGGGGCTGTGTTGTTGGTCAGATTTTCGTTTGCAGGACCAGATTCATAAACGCCAGCGCCGCCGCACTGTGGTAATTATTCCGCCGCCGCAACAACGCCGCCCCACGCTGCGGCGCTTCGTTCTCGACGCTCAAGCGACGCAACGCCCGGTCTTCGCTGGCAATCGCTTCGGGCAACATCGTCGCCATCGGCGAATGCCGCACCACCTCCAGCAACGTACTTACCGAGTTCACCTCGATCCGCACCTGCGGCGTGATCCCCTGCTGACGGAAATACTCATCGATCGATAACCGGGTGATGAAATCCGGTGCCAGCAAGGCGAAATCCAGTTGCGCAAGATCACTCGATGTCAGCACCGCGCTGCTGTCGTACAACGGATGCTCGCGCCCGACCATGATCCCCAGGGTTTCGGTAAACGCCGGGATACACTCGATGTCCGGGTGGCGCACCGGGGTAAAGGCAATCGCGATATCCAGCGAATCGTCCGCCAGCCCCGCCTCGATGTCGTCCATCGACAGCTCGAAAATCTGCAGATGGATCCCCGGGTAGCGCGCCGCAAAATCACGCACCAACGGCCCGACCAGATAGGCCATGAAGGTCGGCGTCATGGCCAGCCGCAGGCTGCCACGGGACAGATCCTTCACGTCATGCAACGCCCGCTTGCCCGCCTCCAGTTCCACCAGCACGCGCCGCGCACACTCAATGTAAGCCTCACCGGCATCGGTGGGTTTAACGGTGCGTGAAGTGCGGTCGAACAGATTCACCCCGAGGCTTTCTTCCAGTTGGCGGATCTGTTGCGACAAGGTCGGCTGCGACACATGCAACGCCTCCGCCGCCCGGGTGAAGCCGCCGTGATCGGCCACGGCCAGCAGATATCGCAAATGTCGCAGCAGCATGGGATCACCATCTATAGGCAGGACTTATGCGAAGTATTGTATATCGGTCTTGGACGCTATGGATCAATCGGCAGAAGATGGCTCCCACACAGCAAGCCAACCTTGAAAGGAGTGACACCATGCAACAGTCCCACGCCTATAACGATGCCAGCCTGGCCCTGACCACGCGCATTCTCGACATCAAGGCCCGCAAGAATTTGTCATGGCAGGATCTTGCCGATGGCACCGGCCTGAGCCTGGCCTACGTCACCGCTGCCCTCCTCGGCCAGCACCCGCTGCCACAAAACGCCGCGCAAGTGGTTGGCGACAAACTCGAGCTGGACGCCGACGCCGTTGCCGCCCTGCAGATCATCCCGCTGCGTGGCAGCCTCAGCGGTGTGCCGACCGACCCGACCATCTACCGCTTCCACGAGATGATCCAGATCTACGGCACCACCCTCAAAGCCCTGGTCCACGAGCAGTTCGGCGACGGCATCATCAGCGCCATCAACTTCAAGCTCGACATCAAGAAAGTCGAAGACCCGGAAGGCGGCTCCCGCGCCGTGGTCACCCTCGACGGCAAGTTCCTGCCACTGCGTCCGTTCTGATCCACCCCGGCCCGCACCCCGTGTGCGGGCCCATCCAAACCTCAATTGCCAAGTCGTCACCACATCTGCCTGGAGGCTGCCCCATGCACAAAATTCTGTTGACCCTGACCCTGCTCGCCGGCCTTGCCGCCCAGGCCCAGGCTGATGAAGAGGCGATTGCCTACCGATACGGCATGACTCTGGATATTGCTGAAATCGTGAGCATCACCCCGGTCACCGACGTCTGCGGCGCTGTACCGGTCGAGATGACCTACCTCGACAGCCACGGCGCAAAACACATTCTTCAATACAGCGAATTCGGCACCGGCTGTTCGAACTGAGAGGACAACACCATGAAAAACCTGATCGAAGGCTTCCTGAAGTTCCAGAACGAGGCGTTTCCGCAACGCACCGAGCTGTTCAAGCACTTGGCGACCACTCAAACCCCGGGCACCTTGTTCATCACCTGTTCCGACAGCCGCGTGGTGCCGGAACTGCTGACCCAGCAAGAACCCGGCGAGCTGTTCGTGATCCGCAACGCTGGCAATATCGTGCCGTCCTACAGCCCGCATCCGGGCGGGGTTTCGGCGACGGTGGAATATGCGGTGGCGGTGCTTGGGGTGACGGACATCGTGATCTGCGGCCACTCCGATTGTGGCGCGATGACCGCGATTGCCCAATGCAAATGCATGGATCACCTGCCCGCCGTCAGCGGCTGGCTGCAACATGCCGAGTCGGCGAAAGTGGTGAACGAGGCGCGGCCGCATGCCAATGACGCGGCGAAATTGAGTTCGATGGTGCGGGAAAATGTGATCGCGCAACTGGCGAATATTCAGACCCACCCGAGCGTACGTCTGGCCCAGGAGAAGGGCCTGCTGAACCTGCATGGCTGGGTGTATGACATCGAGACCGGCTCGATCGATGCGCTGGCGGCTGACCGCCGTACGTTTGTGCCGTTGGCTGAGCAGCCAGCGACTTGTGCCGTTCAGGCAAACGCCAGCGCAGCCGCCTGATACAAATCCGCTGAGGTGAAGAGGAACTTGTGGCGAGGGGATTTATCCCCGATGGACTGCGCAGCAGGCCCGATCTCTTGGGGCCGCTTCGCGCCCCATCGGGGATAAATCCCCTCGCCACAGGGCCGGTGTGCATCAATCGGGATAAGGCGTTTTCAGCGTTTTACGCTGAGGTCGATCTGGGTCATACGGCTACGCACCGTGAACACGCCATCCCCCGAAAGAATCGCACTGCGCGCAAACAGGCGCCCGCTCTCCCAGTTCGAAAGCCCCAGTTCCGGCTTGTTCAGCGCGTACTGACCATCGACCCAACGGGTAATCCCGTTACCCACAAACGGTGCGTTCACCGCGTTGTAGAAACGTTCCTGGACAGCAGCATCCTCGCTGATCAACGACACCGTGAACTGCGGGCTGTAGCGGTTGAACAGCGCGATCGCCTGATCCAGATCGTCGACAATCATCAGACTGACTTCCGGGGTTTCTTCCCACTCCCACTCGCGGCCCAATTCGGATTCCGCCAGCACTTCGGCCAGGGCTTCGGTCTGATAACCCTCGGCGCGATAGACCTCGACCGTCGCGTTCTGCCACTCAGCCGGCAGGTAACTTTCGCTGCCTGTGACGATGTGCAATTTGCAGTCTTGCCCGCGTGCGCTGCCGGCCTGCTTCAGCGCATCGAGAAACAGCGGCACCAGTTCGGCAGCACGCTCGTGGTGAATCAGGCAGACGTTCAGGGTGTTGCAGACTTTGCGATCCAGCGAATTGCGCACCACGGCGGCAAAACGTGTGGCATCGGCATCACGGTCGGCAATCAACCAGGCGCCGCCGGTGCCATGCAGGCTGACGGCCGTGCCCGCCTGCTGGGCGATGCTGCCCAACTGGCTGACCGCGCGGCCCGAACCCCGGGCCACCGCCAGCGACAGACGCCGGTCGGCGAACATTGCCCACCCGGCCGCGTGATTGACGCTTTCCACCAGCGACACCGCACCCGCCGGCAGACCGGCATCGGCCAGCGCCGGGTTCAGCGCGTGAGTGACGATTGCTTGCGCGGTGCCCAATGCATCGCTGCCGATACGCAGCACCGCAGTGTTGCCGGTGCGCAGTACACCGGCGGCATCGGCGAACACGTTCGGCCGTCCTTCGAACACGAAAGCCACGATGCCCAGCGGCGACACCACTTGCTCGACCTTCCAGCCGTCGTGTTCGACGCTGCTGATGACCTTGCCGCGCGTGGCCGGCGCATCCCGCCAGGCGCGCAGACCGGCGATCATGTCGCGGCGCATGCGTTCGTCGGCGAGCAGTCGGGTGGTCGAGCGGCCACGGGCCTTGGCGCGTTCGATGTCGGCCAGGTTGGCGGCTTCGATCAGGTTCCAGCACTCCGCGGTTTCCAGGCGTTGCGCGAACAGATCGAAGAAGTGGCTGATGGCCTCGTCGGACACCGCCGAAAGCGCGCTGAACGCCGTTTGCGCACGCTCGATTGCCACTGCAGCCGCTTGTTGATCGACCACCGGAATCAGCAACAGCTCGCCACTCACCTGCTCGACCAGCAGGTGGTCACCGGGCTGAAACCGCGCCGCCAGTTCAGGGCTGACCACGGTCACACGGTTGCCAGCGAAAGGGATCGGCGTGCCAGCGACTAGACGTTCGAGCGCAAGAGACATGAAGCGGATTCACCATATGAGGGGCGGCCGGAAAATGTATAGGAACTGCGCTCTCCGAGGCAACACAAAACCCTTGTGGGAGCGAGCCTGCTCGCGAATGCGGTGGGTCAGCGAGAGATGCATCGACAGGCACGACGCTTTCGCGAGCAGGCTCGCTCCCACAGGGTTTTGCAGTGTTTGGAAGATTGGGTCAGAACACCGACCAGCCAATCCGCGAACTGAGCATCTCCAGCGCCGCCATCCCCGCCAGCGAGTTACCGGCAGCGTTGAGTTCCGGCGACCACACGCACACCGTGAACTGCCCGGGCACCACAGCGACGATCCCGCCGCCTACCCCGCTCTTGCCCGGCAGGCCGACGCGATAGGCGAAGTTGCCGGCCTCATCGTAGAGGCCGCTGGTGGCCATGATCGAGTTGACTTGTTGGGTCTGGCGCCGAGTGAGGATCTGTTCGCCGCTGTGTTTGCAGAAACCGTCGTTGGCGAGGAAGCAGAACGCCCGGGCCAGATCGATACAGTTCATGCGCAACGCGCAGTGGCTGAAGTAGCTGCGCAGCACCGCTTCGACGTCGTTGTGGAAGTTGCCGAACGATTGCATCAGGTACGCCATGGCCGCGTTGCGGGCGCGATGCTGGTATTCGGACTCGGCGACCTTGCCGTCGACGATCACCTGTGGATTGCCCGACAGGCGCCGCACGAAGTCGCGCATCGACAGGGCTGGCGCGGCGAAACGCGACTGGTTGATGTCGCAGATCACCAGCGCCCCGGCGTTGATGAACGGATTGCGCGGACGCCCGCGTTCGAACTCCAGTTGCACCAGCGAGTTGAACGGCTGGCCGGACGGCTCGTGCCCCAGGCGCTCCCAGATCGCCTCGCCGGAATGCTCGATGGCCTGTACCAGGCTGAACACCTTGGAAATACTCTGCACCGAGAACGGCGTCTCGGCATCGCCGGCGCAATACATTTCGCCGTCGTTGCCGTACACGGCGATGCCCAGTTGATTGGCCGGCACAGTGCCGAGGGCGGGAATGTAGTCAGCCACTTTGCCCTGCCCGATCAGGGGCCGGACAGCGTCAAGAATCTCGTTCAACAGCGCTTGCATGCCGGGTTCCGAAGTCTCGCCCCATGGGATTGCGGGGACACTGGGGCTAGACGCTGCGCAAGCTTGCGGAATCACACAAACCCCTTTGTAGGAGTGAGCCTGCTCGCGATAGCGGTGTATTTGTGAAGTTGATCTTTCTGATACACCGCTATCGCGAGCAGGCTCACTCCTACAGGGTTGTATGTATGACTGCGATTCAGTGTGCGCCGTCGAGACCGGCGAGCAGTGCGCTGTCGCGGCTGTAGATATCCGGCGCATAACGCACCTGCCCATCCTTGCCGACCTGCGCCGTCCAGTAGGTCATCAGGATCGGCACCGGTGCCGACAGGCGGAATTCGTGGGTGCTGCCGGTGGCGAGCAAGGTGTCGGTGCGCGTACGTTCCGCCGGGGTCAGTAACAGGTCGCGCAGTTGCATCGGGTGCTCGACCCGCACACAGCCCGAGCTGAAGGCGCGCGGGCCTTTGTCGAACAGGGCCTTGCTCGGCGTGTCGTGCAGGTACACCGCGAACGGGTTGGGGAAGCGGATCACCAGTTGCCCCAGCGGATTACGCGGCCCGGCGTCCTGGCGCAGCATGATGTTGCCGGGGTTGTCCCAGTCGATATCCGCTGCGGCCAACGGCTGACCATGGGCGTCGAGCACCTGCAGATTCTGCCGGCTGAGGAAGGTCTGGTCCTTGCGGATCGCCGGCAGCTTGTCTTCTTTCCAGATGGTCGGCGGCACGGTCCATGTCGGGTTCAGCGTCAGGCGCGTGACCCGGGATTTGAGCAACGGGGTCTGCCGTTCGGCGCGACCGACCTGGGTACGGGTCTGCCAGACCGGCACGCCGGCCTGATATAGGGTCAACTCGGCGGCAGCGACGTTGACCAGCAAACCGTCGGGCTCCATGTCCTGCGCCAGCCAGCGGAAACGTTCAAGGTTGACGCGCAATTGTTCGCGGCGCGTCAGCGGGCTGATGTTGAGCTCGGCAATCGTCCCCGGCCCGACTACCCCGTCGGCCTGCAACGAATGGTTGGCCTGAAAGCTCTTCACCGCTTCCACCAGCACACCCTCATAGGCATTGCCGGGCGTGCCGATGGCGTGGGTCAGATAGCCTTCGTTGAACAGGCGTTGGGCCAGTTCCGGCACGCGTTTGTCTTCCATCGCCGGGCGCAGCAACGGGCCGTTGCCCACCGACTGCCAGTGCGGCAAGGCCTGCAGCCGCTGGCTGGCGTAGAGGTGGCGCAGGCTCTGGTATTGCGCCAGACGCGGACGCGCCAGATCGAACGCGGTCTTGATGTCGTGCAGACCGGGCACGGCGATCGCCAGCAATTCCGCCTGACGATCACGCTGGGTGTCATCGGAATGCCACAGCGGCTCGAAATGCGATTGCAGCAGACGACCGTAATGCAGGTCCTGCAGCGCTTGCAGATACGAGCGGCTGATATCGATATCGGCACACAACTCGCCGTCCTGCGGCGGATTGGCCGCCACCGGGTAGCGCTTGGGATTGAGGCCATCATCGGCCAACAGCTGCAACTGCGCGCGCAAGGCCGGCAATCGCCCGGACTCGCTGGCCCACACCGGCAGCCAGTCCTGCTGCTGATAAAACGCCTGCAATTGCGTCAGCGCCGCGCCGCTCAGGTGCGCGGCAATCGCCGGGCACGCCTGGGGCAAACCGATCAGCACCGCTTGCAGCGGACTTTGCGGCTCGAGCGGCATTTCCGCCGGCGGCGTCGGCAGGGTCTGCAACGGTGGCAGCGGCTCATCGGCGCAAGCGACAAACGGCGCAGCGAGCAAACAAATGCTCAAGTAGCATGCGTACTTTTTGAACAACTGCTTTACTCCAATCCGTGGCCGTCTGAATGACGGTCAACCTTACATCAGGTGCGCTGAACAGTCAGGCTCGAAACAGGGGTCTGTCGGGTATGACTGGGAGTCAGGAGCCAAAGTGCCAAATAAGTAGCAAGTGAGGACACTTTATAAATGTTGACGTATTTGCGCCGACTTCTGCTGACCACCGCGACCCTCGTCGTCGTGAGCAGCCCAGCTTTCGCCGCCGGCAAACCATCGCCGGTTCTCTTCACCAGCCTCGCCCACGCCGCGCCGGAACTCAATCCCCAAGCGCTGAAAGGTGCCTTGAGCGCCATGCAATGCGCAGTGAACAATGGCGCGAGACCCTCACGCCACCTGGCGATCATCGACTATTCGCAGCCCTCCACCGCCCGCCGGCTGTGGATCTTCGATCTGAACAGAAAGAAACTGGTGCTGCGCGATCTGGTCGCCCACGGTTCAAATTCCGGGGAAAATTTCGCTACCCAGTTCTCCAACCGCGAAGGCAGTTACCAATCCAGCCTCGGTCTGTTCCGCACCCAGGAAAGTTACGAGGGGACCCACGGTTATTCGCTGCGCATGGACGGTCTGGAACCGGGCTTCAATGACCTGGCCCGCGACCGGGCCATCGTGATCCACGCCGCCGACTACGTGAATCCGTTGTGGAGCAAGCGTCAGGGCCGTATCGGTCGCAGCCAGGGTTGCCCGGCGGTGCGCCCGCAAGTGGCGAAGCAGGTGATCGATAAACTCAAGGACGGCCAGTTCATGTTCTCCTGGTACCCGGACCAGCGCTGGCTGAAGTCCTCGCCGTACCTCAACTGCCAGCCGCAGCAAGTGGCGAGCATCTTGAGTACCCACGCCAGCTAACGATCAGGGCCACGACCATCAGCGCCGCCGCAACCCCGAACGTGCTGTGCAAGCCACTGCCGATGACCTCGGCCGGGGCTTGCGTTGGGTCACCCGTAGCGAAGGCGAACACCGCGCCCATGACCGCCGCGCCGGTGATCAGCCCGAGATTGCGTGACAGCCCGAGCAGGGCCGACACCACACCGCGCTGATCCTGACTGACCGTCGCCATCAACCCGGTATTGTTCGCCGCCTGGAACAACGCGTAACTGCTGGCAACCACAGCCATCGGCAGCAGATACGCCGGCAGACCGAGACTCATCGGCAACAACGCCAACAAACTGCAACCACCGGCCAACCCGAACAACGCCCCCGGCACCACCCGCCGCGCACCGAAGCGATCCACCAAACGCCCCGCCGGCACCCCGCCGCACGCCGCCAGCAGCGGCCCGACCGACAATGCCAGGCCGACCACGGTGCTGCCCAGTCCCAGGCCCCGGCTCAGGTAAAACGGCCCGACCACCAGCGTGGTCATCATCACCGTCGTTACCAGCAACGTTAGCGCCAGGCTGCTGCTCAGACGTGCGTCGGCAAACAATGACAGGCGAATCAGCGGCGCCCTGGCGTTCATCTCGACCGCAACAAACACCCCTGCCCCGCACAGGCTGACCAGCAGCAACATCAGCGTGTAGCCATCGAGCGTCATCGCCAGCGCGTAGGCGGCCAGCGTCAATACCAGCACCACGGTGCCGAGGTAATCAAACGCGACTGCCGATTTGGCCGGGCGATCGGCCGGTAGATAACGATAAACCAGCCACGCATTGAGCAGGCCCAATGGCACGTTGAGGACAAAGATCGACGGCCAGCCGACATGCGCGATCAGCAGACCACCCAGCGATGGCCCGAGGCTGGTGCCGGTGGCCGACATCGTCGCCAGCAAACCCATCGCGCTGCCCGCCCGCGCCTTGGGCACCGCATCCGCCACCAGCGCCACAGTCAAGGCGAACATGATCGCCGCGCCAAGGCCTTGCACTGCGCGTGCGCCGATCAACCAGCCCAACCCCGGAGCCAGCGCACAGCACGACGAAGCACTGGTGAAAATGCCGATGCCGATCAGCAGCAGGCGCCGCCGCCCGAACACATCGCCCAGACGCCCGACGCTGACAATCAACGTGGTGACCGCCAGCAGGTACGCCAGCACGATCCACTGCACCTGTTGAAACGTCGCATCGAACGCTGCAGCCAAGGTCGGTAATCCGGCATTGGCGATGCTGGTGTCCAGCGACGGCATCAACATCGACAGCGCCAGACTGGTCAGCGCCCAGCGGGCTTGAGGGGGCAAGGGGGATCCGGGCATCGGGCGCTCCTGGTGCAAAGGTCAGACGGCATAGCCTGCGTCTCGACAAGGCAAGGCGCAAGACGCATGCTTTGCACTTGATACCTGCACGGAACGCCATGTCATGAGCACACCGGATCTGAACCTGTTGATCACCCTCGACGTGTTGTTGCGCGAAGGCAGCGTCGCCCGCGCCGCGCACATTCTGCGGCTGAGCCCGTCAGCGATGAGCCGCGCCCTGGCCCGGCTGCGCGAAACCACTGGCGATCCGTTGCTGGTGCGCGCCGGCCGAGGTCTGGTGCCGACCCCGCGTGCGCTGGAATTGCGTGAGCGGGTCAGCGCTCTGGTGCAGGAAGCCGAGGCGGTGTTGCGTCCCGCCGAAGTGCTCGATCCCGGCCAATTGCAGCGCACCTTCACCCTGCGCAACACCGACGGTTTTGTCGAAACCTTCGCCGCCGCGCTGCTCGCGCGCATCGCTGAAGAAGCACCCGGCGTGCGCCTGCGCTTTGTGCAGAAAGCCGACAAGGACAGCACGCCGCTGCGCGAAGGCCGGGTCGATCTGGAGACCGGCGTGGTCGACGACAGCACCGACCCGACGCTGCACAGCCGCATTCTGTTTGAGGATCACTGGATCGGTGTGGTGCGTGAGGGCCATCCGTTGAGCTCGGGCAAGATCAGCAGCAAACGTTTTGCCGGCGGCCAGCACATTCTGATCTCACGGCGCGGGCGCAGCAGCGGCCCGGTCGACGAAGCGTTGCTCGCCGCAGGTCTGACGCGGGATATCGTCACGTCATTCGGCGGCTTTTCGGCGGCGCTGACGCTGGTGCGCGAATCGGACCTGATCGCCACGGTTCCGGAGCGTCACACCAGCAAGCTACGCATGGGCCTGCACAGCTTCGCCCTGCCCTTCAGGATGCCGCCGATCAGCGTGTCGATGCTCTGGCACCCGCGCATGGACGCCGACCCGGCGCACCGCTGGCTGCGCAACTGTGTACGGGAAGTCTGCGTCTAACGCGCATCGCCGCCGGCCGGTTTATAGAACAGGAATTTGCCGACCGCGGCGGTCTTTTTGTACTCCCTGGCCCAGCTCGGATGCACCTGGCGATCATGGAAATACAGTGCGCCATGGGTGCGATCCGGCAACTGGCGGTTGAGTGCCTTGCCGGCGATGTCCTTGGCCAGGGTGTATTCGGCGTCTTCCTTGACCTGATCGGCCTTGCCATCGCACCACCAGGAAAACTGGCAGCTCTTGGTTTCCGAACCTTGCTTGACGACTGCACACACGGTGTCGGGGAAGCCGTCATGGCCCAGGCGGTTCATCACCACGTTGGCCACCGCCTCCATTTCCAGCGTATCGCGGCCCTTGGCTTCCCAGTAGATACTGCGCGCCAGGCAGGTGATCGGATCGTCCAGCGGCGCGGTGCCGGCGGGGTCAACCGCCTGCACTTCAGTGGGGGTGATCGCTTCGGATTTAGGTGCTGGCGCCGCGCTGACTTTGTCGGCGGCCTTCTCTTCCAGCACCTGGGCTTTCTCTTCGGCCTTGGCCTTGATCGGCGCCTGTTCAGTGGCGCTTACAACACCGACCATCAGGGTTAATGCGAAACAGCCAGCCAACCATTTCAATCCCATGTCAGTTCTTCCGGCAACGCCCGTTCCGGGCAAGGTGTTTCGTGGGGGAGACGCCCGGTTCCTGGGGCCTTCGGAGAGTGTAGACGGCAAATACCGACGTAACGTTCCGCAGAAAAAACCGCTCGATGAAGAAAAAGACATTGCACTGACCGGGGGCCTTTCGCGCATCATGAGCGCACTCAGCTCAAGGGAGATTTCCATGCGCTTCATGCCATCCGTCTTGCGTTTTGCCGCGCTGTCCGTGGGCTTGGCCGTGGCCGCCTCGGCCATGGCTGCCGACGAGTCGCAACTGATCGAGTCGATCAATGCCTACCGCAGCCAACCGCAGCGTTGCGGCAGCCAGGCGTCCAGTGAACTGCCACCGCTGTCGGCCGATCCACGGCTGAGACTGCCGGCCGCCGGTGCGGTCGATCTGCAACAGGCCATGGCCAGCGCCAGTTACCCGATGGTCAACGTGCAGGCGATCACCCTCAACGGCCCACGGGATGCAGGGTCGGCGATGAAGGCGATTGAGGAAAGTTTCTGTCAGGTGGTGCTGGATCCGCAGTTCGTCGATGTCGGTGTCAGCCGCGCCGATCGTGACTGGCGCATTGTGCTGGCGCGACCGTTGCTCTCGGCGAAACTTGGCGATGCGCAGAGCGAAGGCCAGAAGTTGCTCGAACAACTCAACGCTGCTCGCGCCCAACCGCGTCAATGCGGCGGCCAGGCCTTTGCCGCGGCCGGGCCACTGGCCTGGAACGCCACATTGGGCAGCATTTCCCAGGATCACAGCCGCGACATGGCCAACAACAACTACTTAGACCACAAGGACCGCGACGGCCGCACACCCGGTGACCGCGCCGAACTGGCCGGCTACAGCGGGCAACTGGTCGGCGAAAACATCGCCGCCGGGCAAGACACCGTGCGCAAGGTCGTCGACGGCTGGCTCGCCAGCCCCGGCCACTGCGCCAACCTGATGAACCCGCAATACAAGGAACTCGGCGCCGCCTACGCGACCGACCCAAAGAGCAGCGCCGGGATTTACTGGACCGCGATGTTTGGGGCGCAGTAACTCCCAAAAACACTAGTGTTCCCTGTGGGAGCTGGCTTGCCAGCGATGAGGCCAGCACAGTCAACCATCGATGTCGTCTGACCTATC
>NZ_JARVST010000032.1:0-32597 GCF_030209055.1 Pseudomonas sp. lyk4-TYG-107 | reverse complement strand
AAGCAAACCGGAGGCGATGCCCCCGGATGAACCCCGCAACGAAGGAACCCGAGCCTAAGCGAGGGCCGTACGCCGGGGCCAAGACCTTTGCTTCCTTTGGGGCGTTTGCCAAAGGGAGTCGCCGTAAGGGCGAAACCGCCAGCCGCAACCCCCGAAGAAACGGATATTCACAAAGAACACCCAGAACCTGGTCGGCCCAAAGGCCGCCAAGTCCAAAAGCCTCACCCCTCCCGACGCACCCGGAACCAGGCCGCATACAAAGCAGGCAAAAACAAAAGCGTCAAAGCCGTAGCCACAATCAACCCCCCCATGATCGCCACCGCCATCGGCCCGAAAAACACACTGCGCGACAAAGGAATCATCGCCAGCACCGCCGCCAAAGCCGTCAACACAATCGGCCGAAACCGCCGCACCGTCGCCTCGATAATCGCCTGCCAAGGCTTGAGACCAGAGGCAATATCCTGCTCGATCTGATCCACCAGAATCACCGAGTTGCGCATGATCATCCCCGACAGCGCGATCGTCCCCAGCATCGCCACAAACCCGAACGGCTGGCGGAACACCATCAGAAACAACACCACCCCGATCAACCCCAGCGGCGCCGTCAGAAACACCATCGCCGTGCGCGAGAAACTGCGCAATTGCACCATCAGCAACGTCAGCACCACCACAATGAACATCGGCACCCCGGCATTCACCGACTTCTGCCCACGCTCCGAATCCTCCACCGTGCCGCCAACATCCAGCAGATACCCGTCAGGCAATTCGGCACGGATCGGATCCAGCGTCGGCTCGATCTGCTTGACCAGCGTCGCCGGCTGCTCCTTGCCGTAAATGTCGGCACGCACTGTCACGGTCGGCAGACGATTACGGTGCCAGATGATCCCTTCCTCAAACCCGTACTCCAGCGTGGCAATCTGCGACAGCGCCACACTGCGACCGTTATCGGTCGGCACCGCCAGACTCGGCAGCAACGTCAACTCGGTGCGCTCATGCACCGTGCCGCGCAGCAGAATCTCGATCAACTCGTTGTCCTCGCGGTACTGGCTGACACTCGAGCCGGTCAGCGAACTCTGGAGGAATTTCGCCAGATTGGCCGTGCTCACACCGAGCGCCCGCGCACGATCCTGATCGATGTTCAGGTACACCACTTTGCTCGGCTCTTCCCAATCCAGGTGCACGTTGACCACATGCGGGTTTTCGCGCACCTTGGCTGCCACTTTGCGCGCCAGCGCACGGACTTCCTCGATGTGTTCACCGGTGACGCGGAATTGCACCGGATAGCCAACAGGCGGGCCGTTTTCCAGACGCGTGACCCGCGAACGCAGGGTCGGGAATTGCTCGTTAAGGGTCTCGATCAACCAAGTGCGCAGGGTCTCGCGCTCCTCGATGTTTTTCGCCAACACCACAAACTGGGCGAAGCTCGCCGCCGGCAGTTGTTGATCCAGCGGCAGGTAGAAACGCGGCGAGCCGGTGCCGACATACGCTACGTAGTTATCGATGCCGGCGTGATCCTTGAGCATCGCTTCCAGGCGTTTGACCTCCGCCGTGGTGTTGGCCAGCGACGCACCTTCAGCCAGCTTCAGATCGACCATCAATTCCAGTCGGTTGGAGGCCGGGAAGAACTGCTGCGGGACGAAACGGAACAGCATCACCGACGCAATAAACAGCCCCACTGTCAGCACAATCACGGTTTTTCGATGCGCCACGCACCACTCCACCAGACGTCGAACCCGTTGATAAAACGGCGTGCCATACGGGTCGGCTTGCCCGTCAGTCGTGCCGTGTTTGGCCGCATGAATCTTTGCCAGATCCGGCAGGAGTTTTTCCCCCAGATACGGCACGAACATCACCGCTGCCACCCATGAGGCGAGCAAGGCGATGGTCACTACCTGAAAGATCGAACGGGTGTATTCGCCGGTGCCGGACTGCGCGGTGGCGATCGGTAGAAAACCCGCGGCGGTGATCAGCGTACCGGTGAGCATCGGGAACGCGGTGCTGGTCCAGGCGTAGCTCGCAGCCTTGATCCGGTCGAAGCCCTGTTCCATTTTGATCGCCATCATTTCCACGGCGATGATCGCGTCGTCCACCAGCAAGCCCAGCGCCAGCACCAGCGCGCCGAGCGAGATCTTGTGCAGACCGATGCCGAGGTAATACATGCAGGCGAAGGTCATCGCCAGCACCAGCGGAATGGTCAGCGCAACCACCATGCCGGTGCGCACGCCGAGGGAGAAGAAGCTCACCAGCAACACGATCGCGAGTGCCTCGACCAGCACCTGGACGAACTCGCCGACCCCGGTTTTCACTGCCGCCGGTTGGTCGGACACCTTGCGCAATTGCATGCCGGCCGGAAGGTTTTTCTGCAGGCGCGAGAACTCGCCTTCCAGCGCTTTGCCCAGCACCAGAATGTCGCCGCCGTCCTTCATCGCTACTGCGAGGCCAATGGCATCTTCACCCATGAAGCGCATGCGCGGCGCCGGTGGATCGTTGAAACCGCGATGCACATCGGCGACATCGGAGATGCGGAACGTCCGGTCACCGACACGGATCGGGAAGTTCTTGATCTCCTCGACCGTCTGAAAATTCCCCGAGACCCGCAGTTGCACGCGCTCGCTGCCGGTTTCAAAGAACCCGGCGGTGGACACCGCGTTCTGCTCTTGCAGCGCTTGCTGCACGGCCGCCAGTGGCAAGCCAAGGGTGGCGAGTTTGACGTTGGACAACTCGACCCAAATCTTCTCGTCCTGCAAACCGAGCAGATCGACCTTGCCGACATCTTTGACTCGTTGCAGCTGAATCTGGATGCGATCGGCGTAATCCTTGAGCACCGCGTAATCGAAACCGTCGCCGGTCAGCGCATAGATGTTGCCGAACGTGGTGCCGAATTCATCGTTGAAGAACGGTCCCTGAATATCCGGCGGCAAGGTCTGACGAATGTCACTGACCTTCTTGCGCACCTGGTACCAGAGGTCGGGAATTTCCTTGGAATGCATCGAATCGCGGGCAATAAACGTGACCTGCGACTCACCCGGGCGGGAGAACGACACGATGCGTTCGTACTCGCCGGTTTCCATCAATTTCTTTTCGATGCGTTCAGTGACCTGACGCGAGACTTCCTGCGCGGTCGCCCCCGGCCAGCGGGTCTGAATGACCATGGCCTTGAAGGTGAACGGCGGGTCTTCGCTCTGGCCGAGCTTGGTGTAGGACAAGGCGCCGACGATGGCCAGCAAAAGCATCAGGAACAGTACGATCTGGCGATTACGCAGCGCCCATTCAGAAAGGTTGAAGCGCATCGGGACTTACTCCTTGTCCGCCAGATTGACCACACGGTTGGAGCGATCCACAGGCCGCACCTGCTGACCTTCGAGCAATACGTGAACCCCGGCGGCGACTACCCAGTCGCTGGCATTCAGGCCTTCGAGCACCGGCACGCTTTTCTCGCCGAACGGGCCGATGCGCACCGGGGTCTTTTTCAAGGTGTTGTTGGCGTTGACGACCCAGACGTAGGTCGCGCCATTTTCCGCTGTCAGCGCCGAGAGCGGCACCGACAGCGGCACGCTTTCTGCCGATTGCACGAACACCCGGGCACTCTGCCCGAGCTCAGCCGGGACTTTGCCGCTGGTGAACGAGATGCGCGCAGCGAAGGTGCGGGATTTCGGGTCGGCTGCCGGAGACAGTTCACGAATCTGCCCGGCGAAGCGCTGGTTCTGCTGGGTCCACAGTTCAACGGTCACTGGCTGGCCGACCTTGAACCGTCCGAAGCTCTGTTCCGGCAGGCTGATCGACACTTCGCGCTCGCCATCGGTGGCGAGGGTGAACACGGTTTGCCCGGCGGCGACTACCTGCCCGACTTCCACCGCACGCTTGGCCACCACGCCGTCCTGCGGCGCGCGCAACACGGCGTAACTGGCCTGGTTGGTCGAGACGTTGAATTCGGCCTTGATCTGCTTAAGACGCGCTTCGCCGGAACGATAGAGGTTTTCCGCGTTGTCGTAGGCCGAACGACTAACCATCTGCCGCTCCATCAAGGTTTTGTAGCGGTCACGCTCGGCGCGTACCAGATTCAGATTGGCTTCAGCGGCAGCGACCTGTGCGCGGGTGGCTTCCAGTTGCAGGCGCACATCCTGCGGATCGAGCTCGGCCAGTGGCTGATCGGCCTTCACGCGCTGACCTTCTTCGACCAGTCGTCGGCTGACTTTGCCGCCAATGCGGAACGCCAGATCCGGTTCGTAACGGGCGCGCACCTCGCCCGGATAACTTTCCATCGCCTGCGCTGAAGGCTCTGGCTGCACCACCATGGCCGGTCGAATGCTGACTTGCGTCGCCTCTTCCTGACCGCATGCGGACAATAAAACAGCCAGGCTGACTGGCACGGCAAACGACAACGCATGGCGGAACATGGTGACGGACCTTTCGCTAATGGTGCTTGGAATATTTATACTGGCCGGTATGGTATTAATAGCAAACTCACCAGTCCAGTATTAAAAGCGAAGAATGTCGAACAATCTTGCAGCTCCAAACGGCCCGGGCCGTCCGAAGGATCCGGCCAAGCGCCGGGCGATCCTCGACGCGGCGAAAACCCTGTTTCTGAGTCACGGCTACGCCAACACCAGCATGGACGCGGTCGCCGCCGAGGCTGGCGTGTCGAAACTGACGGTTTACAGCCACTTCAACGACAAGGAGACGCTGTTCTCCTCCGCGGTGATGGCCAAATGCGAGGAGCAGTTACCGCCGCTGTTCTTCGAATTGCCCGCCGGAATCCCCGTGGAAAATGTGTTGCTGAACATTGCTCGAGGCTTTCATCAACTGATCAACAGCGACGAGTCGGTGAATCTGCATCGCTTGATGATGGCGCTGGGCACGCAGGATCCGAAACTGTCACAGATTTTCTTCGAGGCCGGCCCCGAGCGCATGGTGCAAGGCATGGAGCGGTTGCTGAAACGCATCGACGAGACCGGCGCGCTGAGCATCGACCTGCCGCGTAATGCGGCCGAGCATTTCTTCTGCCTGATCAAGGGCGCAGGGAATTTTCGTTTGCTGTATTGCTGCGGTGAGCCGCTGAGCGAAGAGGCCTCAGAGAGTCATGTGCAGGAGGTAGTGGGGTTGTTCATGCGGGCTTACAGACCCTAGAGACCTGGTGATTGGTCTACCCCCTTCGCGAGCAGGCTCGCTCCCACATTTGAAATGCATTCCAATGTGGGAGCGAGCCTGCTCGCGAAGGCGGCGACGCGGTCTCAGGGTTTGAGTGCTTTCTTCGGGTAGATGTCATACCGGCTCGACTTGCCATCCAGCGCATGGCTCGGCTTCGGCCCCTCGATGCACGGCGCCTTGCGCGGGCGCTTGACCACCACCCGGTGCGTCGCCAACGCCAGCGCCGCTTCGAGCAATGCCGGCGCATCCGGATCATCCCCGACCAGTGGCCGGAACAGGCGCATTTCCTTCTTCACCAGCGCGGTTTTCTCGCGGTGCGGGAACATCGGGTCGAGGTAGATCACCTGCGGTGGCTCGCCCTCCCAGTTGCGCATGACCTCGATCGAGTTGCCCTTGAGCAGCTTCATCCGCGCGACAATCGGCGCCACATCGAAATCTTCCGCCGCCCGCGCCAGACCATCCTCCAGCAACGCGCCGATCAACGGCTGACGCTCGATCAGGCTCATCTCGCAGCCCAGACTGGCCAGCACGAACGCATCCTTGCCCAACCCCGCTGTGGCGTCCAGCACCCGTGGGCGCACGCCTTGAGCAATGCCGACCGCCTTGGCGATCATCTGCCCGCTGCCGCCACCGTACAGACGCCGGTGCGCCGCGCCACCCTCGACAAAGTCCACCCGCACCGGCCCTGGTGCATCCGGGCCGAGCTGCTGCAGCTGCAAACCCTGCTCGCCGACCTGCAAGGCGAACTCGCCGCCGTCCACCTGCAGCGGCAGGCCCAGACGCTCGGCCCACTGCTCGGCTTGCGCTTCAAACGTCGGGCCGAGGGCCTGGACATGGATGCGGCAGGCCGCGGGTTGCTCAATCATGAAAACACGCTCAAAAAAGTTAAGGATCGGCAAAAAGTGGCCGATAAACCAATCAACGCGCATTTTGCCAGAGCTGAGCGTCAACCGAAAAAAATGTCAGGCATTCTTCCCACATCGATTGGCTACATTTCGCCCAAGGGCGACTTCAGCCGTCATAACACTCAAGCATTGGGCGGCGTCAGTCACCTGTGGCAGGATTTCTTTGCCCAGGCGATGGCCGAACAGACGAGTGATGTGGTGCCGGCCTGTGGCACCTTTCCACCGGTTGACCTGAACAGCCCGGAAGAACCGACCCTGGGCAGCGAGCTGCACGCGCACATCGTCGAGCAGCGTCAGTGCGACGTGGTCGAGACCGAAGTGCGTCCGCCAGAGCCGCTGTTCCTGCCGATCGCCGAGTTCGAAACCGATCTGCTGGACAAGCCGTTCCCACCGTTCCCGCCAGAAGAACTCAAGGCTCAGCAAGAGCAGCAGGACTTCGACAGCAGCTGGGTCCGTCCAATCGTGATCAACAATGGTCAGCCGCTTCCCGAGCCTGGCCCGGCGCCACAGAAGAAGCCGCTGTACCTGCCGATTGCCGAATTCGACCTCGACCTGCTGCAAAAACCTTATCCACCGTTCCCGCCGGAAGAAATCGTCGAGCAGCAGAAGGCTTTGGACTTCGATAACGGTTGGGCGCGCCCGATCGTCCTGCAGAACCTGCGCCTCGCCGCCTGATCCCTCAGCGACACACGCTCCAGCGCCCGACATCGACATGAAAGTGATTGCGGTGGGCGGCGTTGTAATCCGGACTCAACACCACACTGAACGCCTCACAGGCGCCATCGCGCACCTGCCGCAGAAACCGCGCGTCCTGATTCTGTTTCGGCCAGTCCTTGAGCACGCTAATGCTGCGCCCGTCCGCCAGACGAAAACCGGCGATGTCCAGCGCATCGGCACTGGCATGCCGGCTAAGCGCCCCGCTCTCGCGGTTATAGACATTGCGACAGGCAAAGCTGCCGAGGTGATCAAGCCGCGCCACCCTCTGCCCGTAAACAGATTGCGCGGCGGGTTGCAGGGTATGCCGTTCAAATAGCTCGTAAGCCACCGCCAGCGGGCAACTGGCGAGGAAGCTGCTGCTCAGCGCCACCTCGCCGCCCTGCACGCGCACGGTGCCGATCAGCGGGCACTTGGCATCGGGACTGTCGGCTTGCGCGGTGACGCGCAGACCCGAGTTGCTCAGGACTTGTGAGCATAATTCGGGATTGCCGCGCAGGCGCATCAGCTTGAAACCGGTCAACCAGTTCGGCGCGGCCTTCACGTCCAGCGGCGCCCACGGGTTCCACTCGGCCGGGACGTCGAGCCAGCCGCGCCAGACGCTGAGCACGGCACCCGCGATGATCAGCAGCAACGACAGCGCGATCCAGCGACCCATGCTCAGCCTTTGAAAAACTGATTGGCCTTGGCGTACGGCATCGACTGCGACGTAAAGCCGAACGTCCCGCGCTGCTGGATCTCTTCAGCCGCGCGGAAGAACTCGCCGAACGCTGCCAAGGCCAGCGCCGAGCCGGTGCTGATCCTGCGCACGCCCATTTCTTCCAACTCCTGTACGGTCAGTTTCAAACCGCCGGACATGAGCACGTTGACCGGTTTTGGCGCCACCGCGCGCACCACCGCCAACACCTCTTCGGCGCTACGCAAACCCGGCGCATACAGCACGTCGGCGCCCGCCTCGGCAAAGGCTTGCAGGCGGCGAATGGTGTCGTTGAGATCGGGATTGCCGTGCAGATAGTTTTCCGCGCGGGCGGTCAAGATGAAGGGAAATGGCAGCGTGCGCACCGCAGCGACGGCGGCTTCGATGCGTGCTACGGCGTGTTCGAAGCAGTAGATCGGCGCATCGGCACGGCCCGTGGCGTCCTCGATCGAACCACCGACCGCGCCGGCCTCGGCGGCACGCAACAGGCTTTTCGCGCATTCGGCGGGGTCATCGGCGAAACCGTTTTCCAGATCCACCGCTACCGGCAAATCCGTGGCCGCGACAATCGCCCGGACGTTGGCCAAAGTGTCATCGAGACTCAGGGCGCCGTCAGCCTTGCCCTGGGAAAACGCGTAACCGGCGCTGGTGGTCGCCAACGCCTGATAGCCCAGACTGGCGAGCATCTTCGCCGAGCCGGCATCCCACGGGTTGGGAATCACGAAAATCCCCGCACCTTCATGCAGGGCCTTGAAGGCCTGGGCTTTGCGGGTTTGTTCTTGAAGGGCGTGGGCGTCCATCGGCAGGCTCCTGGGCAGGGGAAAAATCCGCCTTCAGAGCAAGCCGAGTTGCTCGGCGGCGGGTTCTCTGTATAGCTCAGGCAGGGATGGCAGGCCAGGCAAACGTTGCATCAATTGTGCGTGAAAACGTTGCGCCAGCTTCGCCGCCATGACGTTGTCGGCGGTGTGCAGGAAGATGTACGGCGTGCGGCCCTCTTCGATCCACTCGGCGATTTTAGCCACCCACGGCACCAGGAACGGATCATTCGCTTCCAGCTCCGGGTGGCCGATAAAGCGCACCTGCGGGAACTGGGTAAACGCCGCCGGACGCGTTGGCACCCGCGGCTTTTTCGATTGCGCGTGGATCACCGAAGACTCGGTCGACAGGCAACTGAACAGCGCCCGTGGATCGAGGCAGATGCGTTCTACGCCACGGTCGAGCAGCAAGCGATTGAGCAGGCGTTCGCTCTCGCCCTTGGCGAAGAACTGTTCGTGGCGCACTTCCACCGCCAGTGGCCGGTCCAGTGCGTCGATGAACGCGGTCAGCTCCGGCAGTCGATGCGGGGTGAAGCTTTTCGACAGTTGCAGCCACAGCGGCGAAACACGTTCGCCGAGCGGGCTGAGGAGGTTTACGAAGGTTTCGGCGGCGGTCAGTTGATCGCGCAGATCACCGCTGTGGCTGATGTCGCCGGGAAACTTGGCGGTGAAGCGAAAGTGTTCGGGCATGGTCTCGGCCCAACGCTGCACGGTGGCCGGCGAGGGGCTGGCGTAGAAGGTCGTGTTGCCTTCGACTGCATTGAACACTTGGGAGTAGAGGCTGAGGAAATCGGCGGTCTTGGCGTCTTCGGGGTACAGATACTCGCGCCAGGCGTTTTCACTCCAGGACGGACAACCGAGGTAGTAAGGCAGATCCATCAGATGTACAGGTCGAGACCCAGCACATCCGCATCCCAATCGACAAAACCGGCGGTGCTCAGGTAGCTGGCCAAGGCCATCGCTACGCTTTTGCTCATGGCGCGGTGATAAATCATGTCTTGCTGACGGGCGGGCAGATTGGCCAGGCGTTGTGCGGAGGCTTTGGCAGCGCGGGCGGCCAGTTGCTCTTCAGTCGGGAATTCCAGCTCGCCGTCGATATCGTCGACGGATTCATCCAGCGCCACATTGCCTTTGCGAGGCTTGCGCTTGATGGGGTAGGACTGAGAGGAGAGGCCGTCTATACGCATAATTTCATGCTCGGTATCGATGATGGCAATTTAGCGGCACTTGACCGACTTAGCAAATTGCCGAGTGATAACTAGAACACATAAAGCGCAAAAGGTTTAAAGCGCGGGGTTGGAAACTGACGATTGGCAGTGACTTTAATTGAACACCGGATCTGTGGGAGCGGGCTTGCTCGCGAAAGCGGTGTGTCAGGCACCTGGATAGAGACTGACATGGCCTCTTCGCGAGCAAGCCCGCTCCCACAGGTTTTGTGGTGAATCAGCGAGCCTTGGGGGTGGCGACTTTGTCGCGCAGGTAAACCGGTTGCGCATCATCGGCAGGGATCGACTCGCCGCGTTCCCAGGCAAACCGCGCCAGGGTCAGCAGGTCTTCGGCGTGAGGCAGCATGCCGGCATCGGAGCCGGTGAGGTTGACCGCGATCCGCTCGCCATAGCCCCAACCGGTACCTGCACCGAACCACTCACCGCTGGCATCGCCCGGCAGCGCCGCGACTTCCGGCGGCAGTACCGCCTCGACGCCGACCAGACGCATCTCGCCAGCCGTTTCGCGGTAGCAGCCCCAATACACTTCATCCATCCGCGCATCGATAGCCGCCGCGACCTGGCTCACGCCGTGTTCGCGATATGCACGTTGCGCCAGGACGGCGAGGTTGGACACCGGCAGCACCGGACGATCCAGCGCGAACGCCAGCCCCTGCACCACGCCGATGGCAATCCGCACACCGGTAAACGCACCCGGCCCGCGACCGAACGCGATCGCGTCCACCGCTTGCAGCGTGGTGCCGGCATCGGCCAGCAGTTGCTGGATCATCGGCAGCAGCTTCTGCGCGTGCAGACGCGGGATCACCTCGTAATGGCTCGTGACCTTGCCGTCATGCAGCAAGGCAACGGAGCAAGCTTCGGTCGCGGTGTCCAGGGCCAGCAAGGTGCTCATCGATGTATCCAAAACAGGTGGGGGAAAAAGTGCGTCAGTATAAACAACTACGGCCCGCAAGCGGGCCGTGGATGATGCAGCCGATCAGCTTTTTCAGCTCAGCGCTTCGAGCACCTTGGCGGTGATCGCTTCAACCGAACCTACGCCCGGAATATGGCTGTACTTCGGCTTACCGTTGGCAGCGGAAAGCTTCTGGTAGAAGTCCACCAGCGGCTTGGTCTGCGAATGGTAGACCGACAGGCGATGACGCACGGTTTCTTCGGTGTCGTCCTTGCGCTGCACCAGATCGTCGCCGGTAACGTCGTCTTTGCCAGCCACTTTCGGCGGGTTGTAGACGATGTGGTAAACGCGGCCACTGGCCTCGTGAACGCGACGTCCGGCGATACGCTGAACGATTTCTTCGTCTTCAACCGCGATTTCAACCACGGCGTCCAGCTCGACACCGGCAGTTACCAGCGCTTCGGCCTGTGGAATGGTGCGCGGGAAACCGTCGAACAGAAAGCCGTTGGCGCAGTCTGGTTGAGCGATGCGATCCTGCACCAGCGCGATGATCAGGTCATCCGACACCAGGCCGCCCGCATCCATGATGCTCTTGGCTTGAACGCCCAGCGGAGTGCCAGCCTTGACCGCTGCACGCAGCATGTCGCCGGTGGAGATTTGCGGAATGCCGAATTTCTCGGTGATGAACTTAGCCTGAGTACCTTTACCGGCCCCGGGAGCTCCCAGCAGAATGACGCGCATCGATGTGCTCCTCAATTTTTTATATAGAAAACAACGGGATTCGCCTCTTTGGGCCAATCTCAAAAAAACGGGTCGTGGCCGCACAAACGGCCAAAGGCTGATCAAGATACACAGCAGGCTGCGCCCACACAAGACGCCAAAAGTCGGAGAAACCGGCGCCCGCCGCGACCTTGCGACGCGGTAACCCAAGTCGCAACCCCATCACTAACTGTCGCCTGACCGCACTTTCTCTCTGTGTACAAAGTGGCACCCGGCCTGTGCACCGGGTGCCTGATGCCACCGCAAAAACCTTAGCCGGTATTGCGCAACCCGGCGGCAATCCCCGCCACAGACACCAGCAGCGCCTGCTCCACCGGGCTGCCCTGCTCGACATTTTGCTGCCGTGATCGGGCCAACAGCTCGGCCTGCAATAGATGTAGCGGATCAAGATAGGTGTTGCGCAGACGGATGAATTCCAGGGTGTCTGGGCTATGTGCCAGCAGCTGCGACTGTCCGGTCAGACCAAGCACCACCGCACACGCCTGCGACAATAGGTCGCGTAACTGTGCGCCCAACGGCAGCAAGTCCGGCTCGACCAGCCGCTCATCGTACGACAGCGCGACGTCAGCGTCGGCCTTGGCCAGGACCATTTCCAGCATGTCGATACGGGTGCGGAAGAACGGCCACTGTTCGCGCATCTGCCCGAGCAGTTCGCCTTCGCCGCGCTCCAGCGCCTTGCTCAGCGCAGTTTCCCAGCCGAGCCACGCCGGCAGCATCAGCCGCGTTTGCGTCCAGCCGAAGATCCACGGAATCGCCCGCAGGCTCTCGATGCCGCCGGCACGGCGCTTGGCGGGACGGCTGCCAAGGGGCAAGCGCCCCAGTTCCTGCTCTGGCGTCGATTGGCGGAAATACTCGACGAACTGCGGATTCTCCCGCACCACGGCGCGGTACGCGGCGACGCCATCGGCGGCCAGTTCATCCATCAGGTGTCGCCATTCGGGCGTTGGCGGCGGTGGTGGCAACAACGTCGCTTCCAGCACCGCGGCCAGATACAGATTGAGGTTCTGTTCGGCGATGTCCGGCAGGCCGAATTTGAATCGAATCATTTCGCCCTGCTCGGTGGTGCGAAAACGCCCCGCCACCGACCCCGGCGGCTGCGACAGGATCGCCGCGTGCGCCGGACCGCCGCCACGGCCCACGGTGCCACCGCGACCGTGGAACAACAGCAGTTCGACTTGCTGCTCGCGGCAGATCTCCACCAGCCGCTCCTGCGCCCGATATTGCGCCCAGGCCGCAGCGGTGGTGCCGGCGTCCTTGGCCGAGTCGGAATAACCGATCATCACTTCCTGCGGGCCTTGCAGCCTCGCGCGGTAGCCCGGCAGCAGCAACAGACGCTCCATCACCGGCCCGGCGTTGTCGAGGTCGGCGAGGGTTTCGAACAGCGGCACCACGCGCATCGGCCGCAGCACGCCGGACTCTTTCAGCAGCAGTTGCACCGCCAGCACGTCGGAGGCGGCGCCCGCCATCGAGATCACGTAGGAACCCAGCGAAGCACCCGGTGCCGCCGCGATCTCCTTGCAGGTATTGAGCACCTCAGCGGTGTCGGCGGACGGTTTGAAATGCGCCGGCAGCAGTGGCCGACGATTGCTCAATTCGCGGGTGAGAAAGCTGATGCGCTGCTCTTCGTCCCAGTCTTCGTAGCGACCGAGGCCGAGGTAGTCGGTGATTTCGGTCATCGCCGAGCTATGCCGCGTCGAATCCTGACGCACATCGAGGCGTACCAGGAACAGGCCGAAGGTTACCGCCCGGCGCAGACAATCGAGCAACGGCCCGTCGGCGATCACGCCCATGCCGCACTCGTGCAGCGAGTTGAAGCACAGCTCCAGCGGATCGAGCAGATCGCGGTTGTTGTGCAACACGTCGGCTGGCGCTGGCGTTGTTGCGCTCAGCGAGGCGTGCGCCCAGTTGCGCGTGGCGCGCAGGCGTTCGCGCAATTGCTTGAGCACCGCCCGGTAAGGTTCGGCGCTGTCGCCGGCCTTGGCCTTGAGCGCATCGCTGGCCTGCTGCATCGACAGCTCGGCCGCCAGGTGATCGACATCGCGCAGATACAGGTCGGCAGCCATCCAGCGCGCCAGCAACAGCACTTCGCGGGTCACTGCGGCCGTGACATTCGGGTTGCCGTCACGGTCGCCACCCATCCACGAGGCAAAGCGAATCGGCGCCGCCTCCAGTGGCAAGCGCAGGCCCGTCGCTTCATACAGCGCCTTGTCGGCCTTGCGCATATGGTTGGGGATCGCCTGCCACAGCGAATGCTCGATCACCGCAAATCCCCATTTCGCTTCGTCGACCGGGGTCGGCCGAGTGCGGCGGATTTCTTCAGTGTGCCAGGCTTCGGCGATGAGCCGCTGCAGGGTGTTCTGGATCTGTTCGCGCTCGGCGCTGGTCAGATCGCGATGATCCTGGGCGGCCAGTTGCGCAGCGATCGCGTCGTACTTCTGAATCAAGGTGCGCCGCGCCACCTCGGTCGGGTGGGCGGTCAGCACCAGTTCGATTTCCAGTCGCGCCAGTTGTCGCGCCAGCGATTCGGCGCTGTGGCCTTCGTTGCGCAGGCGGGCGAGCAGTTCCGGGAGCACGCGGGATTCGAACGGCGCCGGCTGCGACTCTTCGCGACGATGAATCAATTGATACTGCTCGGCGATGTTCGCCAGGTTGAGGAACTGGTTGAACGCCCGCGCCACCGGCAGCAGTTCGTCTTCGCTCAACTGATTGAGGCTGGCGCTGAGTTCGGCGTCCATCGAGCCACGGCGGTCGGCCTTGGCGCCCTTGCGGATCTGCTCGATCTTGTCGAGAAATTCCTCGCCGTACTGGTCGCGGATGGTATTGCCCAACAGCTCACCCAACAGGTGAACGTCCTCGCGCAAGCGTGCATCAATATCGGTCATCAGCAGTTCTCCAGCGTTAATCGGGACGGCGCAGAAACGAATGCTTTGCCCAGAGAGTGCCGCTCTACGGCGCTTCTTACAAGCAGACGACGAAGGGACTTTAAACCTTGTGGCTTGAAGCTAGTCTCAACAGTAAGCCGTACAACGGCTTGCCGCCGGCCCCGCCGGACACTCACCCAGGCCTGCCACGAGCAGGCGCGAAATGAGGTCATCATGAAAATTCGTGAACTCGCCCAGCATTGGGAAGAAAACGCCAAGGGTCGCCTGACCGACACCGGCTACACGATTCATCTGGACGTCGAGGCCGCCGCGCGACTGGCGGCGATTGCCGAGATGTACCCCAAACGCCACCCGGAAGAACTGCTCGGCGAACTGATCGGCGCCGCGCTCGAAGAATTCGAGGCGAGCCTGCCGTATGTGAAAGGTTCGACGGTGGTGGCGACTGATGAGGAAGGTGATCCGCTGTATGAAGATGTCGGGCCGACACCGCGGTTTCTGGCGCTTTCTCGCCGGCATCTGCAGGATTTATCCGCCGCTGCCGGCAAGCAAAAGCACTGACACAACCCCATCAAACTGTGGGAGCGAGCCTGCTCGCGATAGCGTCAGAACAGTCACCTCTACAGTGCCTGACAGACTGCTTTCGCGAGCAGGCTCGCTCCCACATTGACTGTATTGAACTTCAAAAATCCCACACTTTTTACCCCGCGCGTACCTCTCCCCGCCTCCAAAGTTCCCGGTTTAGAGCCTTGTCCATCTGGTCAAAAAAAAATTTGGCGATAGGCCATCTTTTCTGAACTTTTGAAAAACGCCTCCGGTCGGAAGCTGTAACCACGCCTGGAACGAGCGTTTCAAAAACGCGCTTTTACACGACGCTTGCGGCTCCTCGACCAGGATGGATTTTCGGTTTTATCAGGAGTTAAACAATGGAGTTGAAGACCATGAAGACCCAAACCTCGTTCTCCCACCTGCGCGGTCTGAAACTGGCTGCTCTGGCTATCGGTACCAGCTTCGTTCTGGCCGGTTGCGCCGGTAACCCGCCGACCGAGCAGTACGCCGTGACTCAATCGGCCGTCAACAGCGCCGTCAGCGCCGGTGGTACCGAGTTCGCTGCAGTGGAAATGAAGCAGGCTCAGGACAAGCTCAAGCAAGCCGAAATTGCCATGCACGACAAGAAGTATGAACAGGCTCGCACCCTCGCCGAGCAAGCCGAATGGGACGCTCGCGTAGCAGAACGCAAGGCTCAGGCTGCCAAGGCCGAACAGGCTGTGAAGGATTCCCAGAAAGGTGTTCAGGAACTGCGTCAGGAAAGTCAGCGCACCGTGCAGTAAGCGCGCATCCCGAATCGCAAAGCTGAAACTTTTATCGATAGAAAGGACGACAAATTATGCGTAAGCAACTGATGATCCCCGCTCTTCTGGCCGCAAGCGTTGCCCTGGCTGCCTGCTCCACTCCGCCTAACCCGAACCTGGAACAGGCGCGCACCAACTACGCCGGCCTGCAGGCCAACCCACAGGCAAGCAAAGTCGCTGCCCTGGAAACCAAGGACGCCAGCGATTACCTGGACAAGGCCGACAAGGCTTATCTGGACAAGCAAGACGCAGCCAAGGTTGACCAACTGGCCTACCTGACCAACCAGCGCGTGGAAGTGGCCAAGCAGACCATCGCCCTGCGCACCGCTGAAAACAACCTGAAAAACGCTGCCGCGCAACGTGCCCAAGCACGTCTGGACGCTCGTGATCAGCAGATCAAACAACTGCAGCAGAGCCTGAACGCCAAGCAGACCGATCGCGGTACCCTGGTGACCTTCGGTGACGTGCTGTTCGCCACCAACAAGGCTGACCTGAAATCCAGCGGTCTGGTGAACATCAACAAACTGGCACAATTCCTTCAGGAAAACCCTGATCGCAAAGTGATCGTCGAGGGTTACACCGACAGCACCGGCGCGGCTTCGTACAACCAGTCGCTGTCCGAGCGTCGTGCCACCTCGGTACAAGTCGCTCTGATCAAGATGGGCGTAGATCCTTCGCGCATCGTGGTTCAGGGTTATGGCAAGGAATACCCGGTTGCAGATAACAGCAGTGTCTCGGGTCGTGCGATGAACCGTCGTGTGGAAGTGACCATTTCCAACGACAACCAGCCAGTGATGCCACGTTCGGCGGTCAGCTCGAACTAAGCAACACGCGCTAACGCAAAAGCCCCGCCTGAGTGATCAGGCGGGGCTTTTTTTGGCCTTACACATTCCCCCCTTGTGGGAGCGGGCTTGCTCGCGAAAGCGCTGGATCAGTCGGAATATAGAGTGACTGACACACCGCTTTCGCGAGCAAGCCCGCTCCCACAGTTTTTATCGGGTTATGGTTCGAGTTTTTGTGGGGTTTCCTGGCCCATGCAGCGCACGGCTTTTTTCTGCGCATTGATCAGCACCCCGGTCAGGCCTTTCTGCTCGGTGTCGAACAGCACCAGCACGCCATCGATGCACTGCGCCACTTGCGGCGCCGGGTCCAGTGAGACTTTGTAGTCTTCGCCCGGCACGGTCTTGAGCATGGTGAATTCGTTGAGCAGCAGCGCATCCTCGGGTTTGGCGAAGTGCAGGTAACCGTAGTACCACAGCGCCCCGACGGTGCCGAGGATGCTGCAGATACCGGTGATGATCAGCGGGATGGCGTTACGTTCTTCAGTCATTGCGGACTCTCATCTTCAGAATTCGGAGCTTGCGGATAATTCGGGATCTCGCCGAGGCGGCGCAGGCCGTTGAAATGTTCGGGATCTTCCAGATAGCGCAGCATTACCTGGCGCCAGACAGGGTCGCCGAAGGTCTGCACGTGGCCGCCGCGGGTCAGCTGTAGCACGCGCGGTGGCGGTGCAGCCTGATACAGGCGGATGGCGTTGGCCATTGGCACCAGCGGGTCATCGATGCTGTGAAAGATCAGTTTCGGCACCCCGTTGAGCTGCGGCATCGAGTTGATCGCGCTGTCGCTATCCGGCACCAGCCACGACAGCGGCACCTGAAACGGCCAGGTCAGCCATGAAGTGCTGAGGGCGTACTGGCCGACGCTGCGATAACTGGCGGGCACACCGTCGAGCACGAAGGCCTTGAGTTGCTTCTGCCGCTCCGGGTGCTGCACCAGCCAATGCACGGCCATCGAGCCGCCGAGGCTCTGGCCGAGGAGGATCAGCGGTTTGCCTTTGACCTCTGGCGCCTTGTCGAGCCAGGCGAACGCGGCGTCGATGTCCTGATAGATCGCCGGCAGGCTCGGCTTGCCCTCGGACAAGCCATACCCGCGATAGTCCACCAGCAGCACCTGATAACCATTTTTCGGCAACCACCAACTGCCGCCGAGGTGCATCGGCAGGTTGCCGCCGTTGCCGTGCAGGTGCAGGACTGTGCCTTTGACTTCGACGCCAGGTTTGGCCGGTAGCCACCAGGCGTTCAACTTCAAGCCATCCGCCGTGACCAGTGTGACGGTGCGGTATTCGAGCTTGGCTTTTTCCGGGGTGAAGATCTGGCCCGGCTCGGGGTAGAACAACAACGAACTGCAACCACTGAGGGTTAGGAGCAGGCAAAGGATGCCGAGGATTCTCATCCGGTGAAACCTCGCAGAATTCGGGTTGAAAACAATAATTGTGTCAACAAATAACCCTGTGGGAGCTGGCTTGCCAGCGATAGCGGTGGGTCAGCCAACATCAATATTGACTGACAGAATGCAATCGCTGGCAAGCCAGCTCCCACAGGGTTTGTATGTGGTCAGAGGATATTGGAGTAATCCGCCTCGATCCGGTCCAGGCTCAAGTGATTAAGGAAGTTGGAGAAGCACATCCACGCCGACAGCGCGTTCATGTCGCGGAACTGTTCCGGCAAATATTTCGGCGGCACCACCAGACCTTCATCGACCAACTGACGCAGGGTACGCATGTCCTCCAGCGTGGTCTTGCCGCAGAACAGCAGCGGCACTTGCTCAAGCTTGCCTTTACGCACGGCCAACTGAATGTAGTTGTAAACCATGATAAAGCCCTTGAGGTAGGACAAGTCTTTGGTGAATGGCAGACCGGTCGGGGTCGAACCACGGAACACCCGGCTGGCGTTGCCGTAGCTTTCGGCCATTTCAAAGCCCTGCTCGCGGAAGAACTCGAACACCTGCAAAAAGTCCGCGCCCTCCTCGACCATGTGAATGGCGCGGGTGCGGTTGGTCAGTTTGCGCAGGCGACTCGGGTAGGAGGCGAAGGTGATGATTTCCATCAAGATCGCCAGGCCTTCCTGGGTCACCGTCGACGACGGTGGGCCTTTGGACAGGAAGGTGCAGATCGGCTGGTTCAAGCCATTGAGCGTGGTGCCGACGTGCACCAGACCTTCGTGGACTTCCAGTGCACGCACGTCGCGGTCGTTGAACAGCGCGTCAGTGCGGATCTTGATGTAGTCGGCGCCTGCCGCCGCGTCGGCGACGATGCCGTCGGACTCGAACACGCGGATGGTTTCCTCGGCCTCGCCAAACACCTTGTTCAACCGGGTTTGCAGCAGATGCACGGCATCCTTGGCGGTGAGGATCTTCGGTTCGTCCTTCAGGTCGCCACGGCCATCAATGTTGTTCAGGTAGTCGGACATCATCAGGCCGAGGTCGGCCAGGGTCGGGTCGCCGGCGTGGAACGCATCGGAGGCGGCGCCGTAGAGTTCCTGGGAGATCAGGCCGAAATCCTCGGTGCCGCGCGCTTCGAGCATGCGCACCACCATGCGGTATTCCTTGCACATGCGCCGCATGATCTGCCCGACCGGGTTGAACTGGCCGAGCTGGCGGGTGATGTCGCGCTCGATGTTCTGGAATTCCAGTTTGACCTTGCTCGAATCGAAGGACAGCGGCCGATTGAGATAGTAGTCGCGATCCACCGCCGGCATTTCCTTGCCTTTGGCCTTGAGAAAGCCCTTGCGGATGTTCTCGTCCCACTTCACCGCATCGAGCACGCGGATCGGCGTCTGCGCCAGCACAATGCGATCGGACAGCGTGCGTATCGTCTGCTGGTAATCGTCCACCCGAAACTCCTGTAGAAAACTGAATTATTTGGCGCGGGCCTGGCGCTGATAGCGCGCGGCCTCGACGAAGACATCGGAATTGGCCGGATCGTCGAGGTAAGCAAAGACCTTGTCGAGGCGACTGTCGACCTGCACGCCGTCGCCGTCGTCCTCGGTCTGGAAAGCCTTGCCGTCGAGGGCTTGCTGCTTGATCGCCTGATTGATCTGTTCGAGGTCGAGGTTGTACACCACCAGCTCGTGTTTGTCGGTGATTTCGAAACCGGCGATGGTGTATTGGCCACCGTAACGCGCCGGCACTTTCGCCGACAGGTACCAGCGACTGCCATGACGCGACACGGTGAACGGGTATGCCTCGCGCTCGTGAGGCCGGGCCTTGAACCAGGTGACGGCCTGATAGCGATCGTTGCCGACGCGGGTCAGCTCAAGGTTCATTGGTTCGCCCCAGGCATTGGTGCTCGACCACGTGCCCAGCAGGCCCTTGGGCGCCGGGTCACTGGCAGGCAGCGGATCCTTGAAGGTCACCAGACAGCCACTGAGCAGCAGGAACGACAAGGCGATCAGCACGCCACGCCAGGCTTTCATTCAATACTCCCTATGAACACGCGTCGCCCTGATGATCGGCTCAGTCCCTTGTGGGAGCGGGCTTGCTCGCGAAGGCGGTGGGTCAGTCAACTGAAGCGTTGAATGTGATACCGCATTCGCGAGCAAGCCCGCTCCCACAGGGGATCGGCGTCGGCTATCAGACCGAGGCCAGGACCAGATGCATGTACCGCGTCAGAATCCCGAGCATGTCCTGTTCGGCCAAAGGCTCGGCGTCGTTGAGCAGGCCCTGATATTCCATCCGTCCGATAATCGCCGTCAACACCTTGGCATCCTGCTGCGGTTCACGCGAGCCCAGCACCTGGAACAACTGGCAGGTGCCCTGCAGCAGAATCTGCTGATGCGAGCGCACCAGATCCGCCAGCCGCGGGTTGAGCAGCGCTTCCTGACGGAACGCCTGCTCGGCCATCAGGTGCTCGCGACGATTGACCAGTTGCCGGTGCACATAGTCGGCCATCAGCCGCGCGATGTCGTCCGCCAGTTGCGAGCGCGACTCGGGGCTGCCGTCACCACTGACGACCATTTCGCGCAGCAGGCCTTCGTTGTTGATCCACAGCTTGGCCATGTAGGCCGCGCTGCGTTCGACGTATTGGGCGAAGGTATCGGTGAGCAGGTCATCGATATCCTTGAAGTAATAGGTGGTGGCCGACAGCGGCACACCGGCCTCGGCCGCCACGGCCCGGTGGCGCACGGCGCGCACGCCGTCACGCACGACAATACGCATCGCCGCGTCGAGAATGTCCTGTCGACGCTGCTCACTGCCCTGTCGGCTGGCCTTGCGGCCCTGGTACTGAACACTTTCAGCGACCGCAGTGGCGATACCCGCTGCACCTTCTTGAGCGATTGCAACCATCACGACTGGACTTCCTCTGCTATTGCAAAATTAACCAATTGATACATTTGTACCAGACAGGCAATAAAAAGCCGCCTGTTTTAGGCGGCTTTTTAACTGAAACGTTTACGCTTGCGGTCGCATGTGCGGGAACAGGATCACATCGCGGATCGACGGCGAGTTGGTCAGCAACATCACCAGACGGTCGATGCCGATACCTTCACCGGCCGTTGGCGGCATGCCGTACTCCAGCGCGCGCACGAAGTCGGCGTCGTAGTGCATGGCTTCGTCGTCGCCGGCGTCCTTGTCGGCCACCTGCGCCATGAAGCGCTCGGCTTGGTCTTCCGCGTCGTTCAACTCGGAGTAGGCGTTGGCGATTTCACGGCCGCCGATGAACAGCTCGAAACGGTCGGTGACGTTCGGGTTCTCGTCGTTACGACGGGCCAGCGGCGACACTTCGAACGGGTACTGAGTGATGAAGTGCGGCTGCTCCAGCTTGTGCTCGACCATCTCTTCGAAAATCATCACCTGCAGCTTGCCCAGACCTTCGAAGCCCAGCACCTTGGCACCGGCCTTCTTGGCGATGGCGCGCGCCTTGTCGATGTCGTTCAGGTCATCGGCGGTCAGCTCAGGGTTGTACTTGAGGATCGAGTCGAACACCGACAAACGGGCAAACGGCTCGCCGAAGTGGAACACCTTGTCGCCGTACGGCACGTCGGTGCTGCCCAGCACCAGCTGCGCCAGTTCACGGAACAGTTCTTCGGTCAGGTCCATGTTGTCTTCGTAGTCGGCGTAAGCCTGGTAGAACTCCAGCATGGTGAATTCAGGGTTGTGACGCGTCGAAACGCCTTCGTTACGGAAGTTGCGGTTGATCTCGAACACTTTCTCGAAACCGCCAACCACCAGACGCTTCAGATACAGCTCAGGCGCGATACGCAGGAACATTTCCATGTCCAGCGCATTGTGGTGGGTTTCGAACGGCTTGGCTGCGGCACCGCCAGGAATGGTCTGCAGCATCGGCGTTTCGACTTCGAGGAAGTCGCGCTTCATCAGGAAGCTGCGGATGTGCGCGATCACTTGCGAACGCACGCGGAAGGTCTGACGCACGTCTTCGTTGACGATCAGGTCAACGTAACGCTGACGGTAGCGCTGTTCGGTGTCAGTCAGGCCGTGGTGCTTGTCCGGTAGCGGGCGCAGCGACTTGGTCAACAGGCGTACGTTGGTCATTTCGACGTACAGGTCGCCCTTGCCGGAACGCGCCAGGGTGCCTTCGGCGGCAATGATGTCGCCCATGTCCCAGGTCTTGACGGCGGCCAGGGTGTCTTCGGACAGGGTTTTACGGTTGACGTAGACCTGGATGCGACCGGTCATGTCCTGGATCACCATGAACGAGCCACGGTTGAGCATGATGCGACCGGCAACCTTGACCGGGATTGCAGCCTCGGCCAGCTCTTCCTTGGTCTTGTCCGCGTATTTCTTCTGCAGATCTTCGCAGTAGTTTTCGCGGCGGAAGTCGTTCGGGAAGGCGTTGCCCTTGGCGCGCTCGGCAGCCAGCTTTTCCTTGCGCAGGGCGATCAGGGAGTTTTCTTCCTGTTGCAGGGCTTGCGGGTCGAGTTGTTGGTCGCTCATGTCTTCAGATATTCCATCAGGTTCGTTGCCCCCGGGCCTGGCGGCCCGGGAATCGCCAGCAGGGCTGGCTCCTACAGGGATCGCGTTGCATCAGCGACCCTGCGTGCGTCTTTTACAGCCCCGATTTCAGGCTGGCTTCCAGGTATTCGTCGATGTCGCCGTCGAGCACCTTGTCGCAGTCGCTGCGTTCAATGTTGGTGCGCAAGTCCTTGATCCGCGACGCGTCGAGCACGTACGAACGGATCTGATGACCCCAGCCGATGTCCGACTTGGTGTCTTCCAGGGCCTGGGAAGCGGCGTTGCGCTTCTGCATTTCCTGCTCGTACAACTTGGCCCGCAGCATTTTCATGGCGGTGTCCTTGTTGGCGTGCTGGGAACGCTCGTTCTGGCAGCTGACCACGGTGTTGGTCGGTACGTGAGTAATACGTACGGCCGAGTCGGTGGTGTTTACGTGCTGACCACCAGCACCGGAGGAACGATAGGTGTCGATCCGCAGGTCTGCCGGGTTGATTTCGATTTCGACCTTGTCGTCGATCTCTGGCGAGACGAAAACCGCAGAGAACGAGGTGTGGCGACGGTTGCCGGAATCGAACGGGCTCTTGCGCACCAGACGGTGCACGCCGATCTCGGTACGCAGCCAGCCAAAGGCGTATTCGCCCTTGATGTGCACGGTCGCGCCTTTGATACCGGCGACTTCACCGGCCGACAGTTCCATGATGGTCGCGTCGAAACCGCGTTTGTCCGCCCAGCGCAGGTACATGCGCAGCAGGATGTTGGCCCAGTCCTGGGCCTCGGTGCCGCCGGAGCCGGCCTGGATGTCCAGGTAGGCGTTGTTCGGGTCCATCTCGTGGCTGAACATGCGGCGGAATTCAAGCTTGGCCAGTGACTCTTCAAGCCCTTGAAGCAGTTCAACGACGTCGTTTACCGCGCCTTCGTCGTTTTCTTCAACGGCCATGTCGAGCAGCTCGCGGGAATCGGCCAGACCACTGGACAGCTCATCCAGGGTGTCGACGATCTGCGCCAGCGATGCTCGCTCGCGGCCCAGTTCCTGGGCGTATTCAGGTTTGTTCCAGACTGCAGGATCTTCAAGCTCGCGATTGACTTCGATCAGACGCTCATGCTTTTGATCGTAGTCAAAGATACCCCCGAATAGTTTCGGAGCGCTCGGACAGGTCCTTGATGGTGTTCAGGATCGGGTTGATTTCCATGACGGGCAGCACTCGTTGGCGAACTTTTGAAAGCCGGCGAGTATAACGTAATCAGGCTGTCACGGCAGCCCGTCTGGCGGGTGTGGGGATCATTAAACCCTTTGCCCTCACCCTAGCCCTCTCCCAGAGGTAGAGGGGACCGATCGGGGGATATTTGAGAGGTACGCCGACGTGAAAGAGCTTTGCTGAATCCGGAAGCGCCAAGCTTGAAGATCCATAATCGACTCGGTCGATCAGGTCGATGTACAGTGCTAGACACCTCGGTCGGCCCCCTCTCCCTTTGGGAGAGGGCTGGGGTGAGGGTAAGCGTTTATTCGATCCCGACCTGATTACGCCCGTTGTTCTTGGCCAGGTACAACCCGCGATCCGCCGCCGAAATCAGCAGCCGGCAATCGCTGCCCGCCTGCGGCACCATGGTGGCCAGGCCGATGCTGATGGTCAGGCTCGCCCCGTCGCCCGGGGTGTTGTGCGGAATCTTCAGCGCCGCCACGGTCTGGCGCAGCTTTTCCGCCACCAGTCGTGCGCCGCCCGGCGAGGTGTTCGGCAGCACCAGGGCGAACTCTTCACCGCCGTAGCGGGCCGGCAGGTCCGACGGTCGGGCGCTGGCGTCGCGGATCGCCGTGGCGACCTTGCGTAGCGCCTCGTCGCCTTCGACGTGGCCGAAGCTGTCGTTGTAGGACTTGAAGTAATCGACGTCGATCATCAGCAACGACAACTGGCTCTGGTCGCGCAGCGAGCGGCGCCATTCCAGCTCCAGGTACTCGTCGAAGTGCCGGCGGTTCGACAGCCCGGTCAGGCCGTCGGAGTTCATCAGGCGTTGCAGCACCAGGTTGGTGTCGAGCAACTGCTGCTGGCTGACGCGCAGCGCACGGTACGCCGCATCCCGCTGCAGCAGGGTCATGTAGGAACGCGAGTGGTAGCGAATCCGCGCCACCAGTTCGATGGTGTCCGGCAGTTTCACCAGATAATCGTTGGCCCCGGCGGAAAACGCCGCGCTCTTGATCAGCGGGTCTTCCTTGGTCGACAGCACGATGATCGGGATGTCCTTGGTCGCCGGGTGATTGCGGTATTCGCGCACCAGGCTCAGGCCGTCGAGGCCGGGCATCACCAGATCCTGCAGAATCACCGTCGGCTTGATCCGTACCGCCTGGGCGATGGCCTGGTGCGGGTCGGAGCAAAAGTGGAAGTCGATGTTCTCTTCATTCGACAGCCCACGGCGCACGGCTTCGCCAATCATCGCCTGATCGTCCACCAACAACACCATGGCGGCGTTTTCGTCGGTTTTAATGTCGTCGATCTGTAAATCATTCATGGGCGGTCACCTGAGTACTGCGGGGGCCAGGATTGCGGAATAGCCTGTTCATTTGGGAAAAACCTCCAGCAATCGTGGCGCTATCTTTTCCAGTGGACGGATTTCGACGGCCGCATCGATCGCCGCTGCGGCCTTGGGCATGCCGTACACCGCACTGCTTTGCTGATCCTGCGCGATGGTCAGATAACCCTGCTGGCGCATGAGCTTAAGCCCTTGCGCCCCGTCGCGTCCCATCCCGGTCAATAAAACCCCGACGGCATCGCCGTTCCAATAGCTGGCGACACTTTCGAAAAACACGTCGATCGAAGGCCGGTAGATCTCGTTGACCGGCTCGGCGGTGTAGGCCAGCGTGCCGTTTTTCAATAAGCGAATATGGTGGTTGGTGCCGGCCAGCAGCACCGCGCCGGCCTGCGGTGGCTCGCCCTCGCGGGCCAGGCGTACATCGAGGCCACTGGCGCTGGCCAGCCATTCGGCCATGCCCGCGGCAAACACCTGATCAACGTGCTGCACCAGCACGATGGCGGCCGAGAAATGGCGTGGCAGGCCCTTGAGCAGCACTTCCAGCGCGGCCGGTCCGCCGGCAGACGAGCCGATCGCCACCAGCCGCTTGCACGACGCCGAACTGCGGTGGGGCGTCGGCACCGGGCGCGAGCGCGGGGTTTTCTCGCCGATCAGCCAGCCGATGTTGAGGATCTTGCGCAGCAACGGCGCCGCCGCTTCCTGCGCGTTCCCCGCACCAATGGCCGGGGTATCGACCACGTCCAGCGCGCCGTGGCCCATGGCTTCGAAGACCCGGTGCACGTTCTGCTGACGGTCGACCGTGACGATAACGATCGCGCACGGGGTTTCGGCCATGATCCGTCGCGTGGCCTCGACGCCATCCATGACCGGCATGATCAGGTCCATCAGGATCAGATCCGGGGTGTTTTCGGCGCACAACCGCACCGCCTCGGCGCCGTTGTTGGCGACCCAGACCACCTGATGCGCCGGCTCGAAGGCCAGCGCACGGCGCAAAGCCTCCACCGCCAGGGGCATGTCGTTGACGATTGCGATTTTCATGCCCGCGCTCCTCCAATGAGCTCAACCACTGCGTCAAGCAGGGCGTCGTCATGAAAACTGGCCTTGGCTAAATAATAGTCGGCGCCAGCGTCCAGTCCACGACGCCGATCCTCTTCACGATCCTTGTACGAGACCACCATCACCGGCAGCGATTGCAGGCGGTTGTCACGGCGCAACAGGGTCACCAGTTCGATGCCATCCATGCGCGGCATGTCGATGTCGGTGATCAGCAAATCGAAGTCCTCCGAACGCAGCGCGTTCCAGCCGTCCATGCCGTCCACCGCGACCGCCACGTCATAGCCGCGATTGAGCAGCAACTTGCGTTGCAACTCGCGCACGGTCAGCGAGTCATCGACCACCAGAATCCGTTTGCGCGCCACTTCGGCGGCCTGATTGCCATGGCGAGCAATACGCTCCAGACGCCCGGTGTTGAGCAGTTTGTCCACCGAGCGCAGCATGTCTTCGACATCGACGATCAGCACCACCGAACCGTCGTCGAGCAGCGCCCCGGCGGAAATATCCTGAACCTTGCCCAGTCGCTCATCCAGCGGCAGCACCACCAGCGTGCGCTCGCCGACAAACCGCTCGACCGCCACCCCGTAGACCGCGTCACGCTCGCGGATCACCACGACCTTGAGGGTTTCGCCGCTGCTCTGACTGGCCGGACGATTCAGCAACTGACTGGCCGCGACCAGCCCGACATGCCGACCTTCGTGCCAGAAATGCTGACGGCCCTCGATCTGCACGATGTCCTGTGGCTCCAGGTCGCACATGCGCTCGATGTGCGCCAGCGGAAACGCATAAGCCTCCTCGCCGACTTCGACCACCAGACTGCGCACCACCGACAGGGTCAGCGGCACTTCCAGATGAAAGCGGCTGCCCTCGCCCGCCGTCTGCTCCAGCACCACCGCGCCGCGCAGTTGCCGCACCATGTGCTGCACCGCATCAAGACCGACGCCACGCCCGGACACTTCGGTCACCGTGTCGCGCAGGCTGAAGCCCGGCAAGAACAGGAAGGTCAGCAGTTCTTCTTCGCTCAACTGCGCGGCAGTTTCTGCCGGTGACAATTGGCGTTCAACGATGCTGCGGCGGACCTTTTCCAGATCGACGCCATTGCCGTCATCGCTCAACTCCAGCACCAGCAAACCGGCCTGATGCGAGGCACGCAGGCGGATCAGGCCTTCTTCGGACTTACCCTTGAGCAAGCGTTGTTCCGGGGTTTCGATGCCGTGATCGACCGCGTTGCGTAGCAAATGAGTCAGCGGCGCTTCGAGCTTTTCCAGCACGTCGCGATCGACCTGGGTCTTCTCGCCTTCGATCTCCAGCCTTACCTGTTTGCCGAGGCTGCGCCCCAGGTCTCGAACCATGCGCACCTGACCGGTGAGCACGTCGGCAAACGGGCGCATGCGGCAGGCCAGCGCGGTGTCGTAGAGCACTTGGGCGCGCTGGCTGGCTTGCCAGGCGAACTCGTCGAGCTCGGCGTTCTTTTCCGCGAGCAATTGCTGAGACTCGGCCAGCAAGCGCCGCGCATCTTCAAGGGCTTCCTGGGCCTCAAGGCTCAGCGCATGTTCCTTGAGATGCACGTTGAGGCTTTCCAGTGCCCGCAGGCCATTATTCTGCATGCGTTTGAGACGCTGCATGGTCGCCAGATGCGGCTTGAGGCGCTGGGTTTCGACCAGCGATTTACTCGACAGGTCGAGCAGGCTGTTCAGGCGTTCGGCGGTGACCCGCAGCACGCGCTCGCCGCCCTCGGTGGTGCGCTTGTTCTTGCGCGGTGCCGGGTCGGAGGTTTCCAGCGGTGTCTCGATCACTTGCGCCGGGGTTTCAATCGGTGCAGGCGCAGGCGGCGGCGCCTGCATCTGCAACTCGGCCATCGGCGGTGGCGCCACTGTGGGCGCTGCCGAAGGGTCGAGCAGGAGTCCCATCAACGCCACATACGCTTCGATGTCCGGCGCTTGCGGAGCATTGGCCGGCGTGGCGATGCGCATCAACAGATCGGTGCCTTGCAACAGCGCATCGATGTGCTCGGGACGCAACAACAGCCGACCTTCCTGCGCACTGACCAGGCAATCTTCCATCACATGGGCGACGCTGACACCGCTGTCGATGCCGACGATCCGCGCCGCGCCCTTGAGCGAGTGCGCCGCACGCATGCACGATTCCAGATAGTCGGCCTGAGTCGGGTTGCGCTCCAGCGCCAGCAGCCCGCTGCTGAGCACCTGGGTCTGGGCTTCGGCTTCCAGGCTGAACAGCTCCAGCAGCGAGGCGTCGCGCATTTGCTCGGGGGTCATGTGAGGCTCCGGGTCACGGCGGACAGCAGCTGCTCTTCATCCAGCCAGCGCAGGCTGCGCCCCCGGAATTGCAGGACACCACGGGTGTATTTGGCGCTGGCCGTGCTGTTGTGCTCACCGCCGGCACGCGACGCGGCGTCGAGAATTTTTTCATCGATGGCGTGGATGCCGTCGACCTCGTCCACCGGCACCACCACCGGTCCGCCGTGGGCGGCGATGATCAGCATGCGCGGCATGATCCGCGCGCCAGTGGCCGGTGCGGCGTTGCCATCAAGGTCGAGCAACTCGACCAGCGACAGGCACGCGACCAGCGCGCCGCGCACGTTCGCCACGCCGAGCAAGGCCCGCGAACGCTGGTGCGGCAACGAGTGAATCGCCTGCAGCGGCGCTACCTCCACCAGGCTGCGGGTGGCCAGCCCCAGCCATTCCTCGCCGAGGCGGAACATCAGCAGCGAACGGGTTTTCACATCGGTTTCGACCGCCACGGCGACCGGATCGCGTTCGTCCTGCTGCAATGCATAACGGTCAAGCAGGCGCGTGGCGGCGGCGGAATACACCGCGCAGTTGCGGCAATGAATATGCTCGGCCAGCAACGGGCACGACTTATCGCCATGAATACCGATACGGTTCCAGCAATCATCGATGGCCCGGGCGTCTTCGTGGGTGACGTTCAAAGTGTCGGACGGGATCATCGTTTACGCTCACTGTCGGCGGTGCGGCCGCTGCGGGCGGCACGTTCCTGCAATCGTCTGGCACCGGCGCTGTCGCCCTGGGCCTGCAGCAAGGCGGCCAGGTGCATCAACGCTTCGGGGTGTTGCGGTTCAAGGTATAAGGCCTTGCGGTAATGACCCTGGGCTTCGAGCGCGGCACCGGCCACGTCGCTGAGCAGACCGAGCCAGTAAAACACCTGCGCCACCGGTTCGTGACTGCGCAGATACTGCTCGCATGCCGCGCGGGCCTCGGCGCTTTTGCCTTCGTTGGCCAGCGCGGCGATGTTGGCGAGCAAGGTCGCCGCGTCCGGGTTGGCGCTTTTGCTGCTGACGGGCAACGGTGCAACGCTGGCAAACGGCCGCGGACGCACCGGCGGCGATACTGGCGGCGGACTGCGCAGCGGTTGGCGCACCGGCAAAGGGGTCGGGGTCGGCAATGCCACAGGTTCGGGCATGGGTTCAGCGTGTCGACTGAAGGCAAACGACTGCGGGATGCCGATCGAGCGCATGCCCAGGCGCCCGAGCAGACTGCCCTCGGCCGGGCCGATGAACAACACGCCATCAACGTGCGTCAGACGCTTGAGCACTTCGAAGACTTGCTTCTGCGTCGGCTGGTCGAAATAGATCAGCAGGTTGCGGCAGAACACGAAGTCGAACGGTGGCTCGCTGGCCAGCAGCGTCGGATCCAGCACATTGCCGGCCTGCAGGCGCACCTGCTCGCGCACCGCTTCGCTGACCCGATGGCCATCCTGTTCGGCGGTGAAATGACGCTCGCGAAAATCCAGATCCTGCCCCCGAAACGAGTTCTTGCCGTACAACGCCCGTCGCGCCTTGTCCACCGACAGCGGGCTGACGTCCATGCCGTCGACCTTGAACTGATGCGGCTTGAGCCCGGCATCGAGCAAGGCCATGGCAATCGAATAGGGTTCTTCGCCGGTCGAGCACGGCAGGCTGAGGATGCGCAGCGCACGCATGTTGTTCAATTCGTCCAGACGCTTGCGCGCCAGCTTGCCGAGGGTGGCGAAGGATTCCGGATAACGGAAAAACCAGGTTTCGGGGACGATCACCGCCTCGATCAACGCCTGCTGTTCGTCCCGCGAACCTTGCAGCAGTTGCCAGTATTCATCGCTGTGCGCCGCTTGCGAGAGCGTGGTGCGTTGGCGCACCGCGCGCTCGATGATCGCCGGCCCCACCGAGGTGACATCCAGGCCGATGCGTTCCTTGAGGAAATCGAAAAAACGCTGGTCGCTGCTCATGACTGTGCCTCAAGTGGCGCGGGGAACAGCAGGCTGCGCACCGCGTCATCCAGCAAGTCGTTGACCCGCACCCACTGCACCAGACCCTGGGCATCTTCGCGCACCGGGCCGAGATACGGCGCCTGACGATTGTCCAGGCCATATGGCTGAAAATCCTCGGGATTGCAGCGCAGGGTGTCGGTCGCCTGCTCAAGGATCAGCCCGAGCCAGCGCGACGGCTGCTGTTCATCCGGACGGTAATGCACCAGCACCAGCCGCGTACTGGTGCGCGCCTCGGCGGGATGGCCGAAAGTCAGCGCGCTGAGGTCGATGGCCGGTACCACCGCACCGCGATAGGCGAACACCCCGGCGACCCAGTTCGGCGCTTGGGCAATCGGCTTCAACGGCAGGCGCGGCAACACTTCCGCCACCTCGGTGGCGCGCAAGGCGTAACGCTCGCTGCCGATGCGAAACAGCAGGAACAACGCCTGCTTCGCCACCGGCGCAGCGCTGCGTTTGGCGGTGACTTCGCTCATCAGACTTTGAATCGCGAAACGCCGCTGCGCAGCCCGACGGCCACCTGGCTCAGTTCGTCGATGGCGAAACTGGCCTGACGCAGCGACTCGACGGTCTGGCTGCTGGCGTCGCCCAACTGCACCAGCGCATGGTTGATCTGTTCGGCACCGGTGGCCTGGGCCTGCATGCCTTCGTTGACCATCAACACCCGCGGCGCCAGCGCCTGCACCTGATGGATGATCTGCGACAGTTGCTCGCCGACCTGCTGCACTTCGGCCATGCCCCGGCGCACTTCTTCGGAGAACTTGTCCATGCCCATCACGCCGGCAGATACCGCCGACTGGATCTCGCGAACCATCTGCTCAATGTCGTAAGTGGCGACGGCAGTCTGATCCGCCAGACGCCGCACTTCGGTGGCGACCACGGCAAAACCACGCCCGTACTCGCCGGCCTTCTCTGCCTCGATGGCAGCGTTGAGCGACAGCAGGTTGGTCTGATCGGCGACCTTGACGATGGTCACCACCACCTGATTGATGTTGCCGGCCTTCTCGTTGAGGATCGCCAGCTTGGCGTTGACCAGATCGGCCGCGCCCATCACCGAGTGCATGGTGTCTTCCATGCGCGCCAAGCCTTGCTGGCCGGAACCGGCGAGCACCGAGGCCTGATCGGCGGCGGTGGACACTTCGGTCATGGTGCGCACCAGATCCCGCGAGGTGGCGGCGATCTCCCGCGAGGTCGCGCCGATTTCGGTGGTGGTGGCCGCGGTTTCGGTGGCGGTGGCCTGTTGCTGCTTGGAGGTGGCGGCGATTTCGGTCACCGAAGTGGTCACCTGCACCGAGGAGCGTTGGGCCTGGGACACCAGCGAAGTCAGCTCGGTCATCATGTCGTTGAAGCCGGTTTCCACCGCGCCGAACTCGTCCTTGCGATCCAGATTCAGACGGCTGCTCAAGTCGCCGGTACGCATGATTTCGAGGATTTTCACGATGCGGTTCATCGGCGCCATGATCGCGCGCATCAGCAACAGACCGCAGGCGCCGGCTGCGAGCACGGCCACCAGCAGCGAGACGAACATGCTGACCTTGGCCGCCGCCACGGCTTCGTCGATGTTGGCCATGGCCTGATCAGCGACCCGTTTGTTTTCGCCTATGATGTCGTTGAGTTTCATGCGGCCGGTGTACCAGGCCGGGGTCAGCTTCTCGGTGAACAACTTGACCGCGTCGGCTTCCAGGTTGCGCTTGTGCAAGTCGAGCACCTGATCCTGGATCTGCATGTAGGTGTCGTGATCCTTCTCGAACGCAGCGAACTCGACCCGGTCCTCGTCGGTGGTGACGGTGTTGCGGTAGTTGGCCATCTGCTCTTGCAGGCGCGTCTCGAATGCCTTGTAGTCCGCCGCATCTTCGCTGCTGATGCCCTGCCCTTCCTTGAGGCCCAGCAGTTCCTGGGTCTGCAGATAGCTGTCAACCCACGCCCCGCGGATCATCGAGCTGTAATAGACGCCGGGAACCGCGTCGTCACGCACGCTGCTTTCACTGGCCTCGATCCTCAGCAAGCGTGAATACGAGACAACGACCATCAGCAACATGATGGCGATAATCACCGCAAAGCTCGCCAAAATGCGTTGGCGCAACGTCCAGTTCTTCACAGTGATTCCTCGTGCCTAAGTCGAAATGCGGGGAGTATAGCCGAGGGCGGTGTTTCATTTATAAGACGCTTTTTAACCCTCGGGCCGGCCCGACTTGGTTCGCGGGAAGGCTCTGGGGTGGGACTGTCCGACAATCTGGGGCTGGCGTGCCAGTGATGGAACGGCAAAAAGGGGCGCTGGTTCGGTCATTTGCGGCCCTCGACATCTCGCCAAGTAATGGCAATGCGCCTTTATGCGCAACTTCTTGCGCACTTGATCGCGTTTTTTCGCTACTCGAATTGCTACAGAGCCCGTGTGCCGGAGCCTGTAGCCGAGTGCGCAACTTCTTGCACACCACTGCGCAAGAAGTTGCGCACTTTTAGCCTTATTTTGGCATGAAACATCTTGAAACATGAGCTTTAGAGCAGTTTAACCCCCGTATCACGGAGACTTCGGCAAACCTGGCACGCTCCTTGATAACAGTCAGGCACCCACCGGGCGATTT
>NZ_JARVST010000040.1:0-55293 GCF_030209055.1 Pseudomonas sp. lyk4-TYG-107 | reverse complement strand
TGCATCGGGCATTTTGAGACTGAAACAGGTGTAAACCTATTTCAGGACTAGACACAGTTCACCTGTCGATGCTCATGGCCTCTTCGCGAGCAGGCTCGCTCCCACATTGACGGCGCGAACCTGTGGGAGCGAGCCTGCTCGCGAAGAACGATAACGCGGTGAACCTGCTTACTTCACAGCAATGGTGCCTTTCATCATCGAGATGTGGCCCGGGAAGGAGCAGAAGAAGCCGTAGTCAGTGCCAGCGGCCAGCTTCGAAACGTCGATGGTCAGCGTGTCTTTCTCGCCGGCGCCGATGATCTTGGTATGGGCGATAACGCGCTCGTCGCCGTCTTTCAGGTAGTTCTTGTCGATGCCGGCAGCCAGGCCGTCGGTAGCGATCGGCTGCATGTCGGCTTCTTTGCTGATCACCAGGTTATGGCCCATGACGTTCTTCGGCAGGTTGCCGGAGTGGGTCAGCTCGACGGTGAAGGTCTTGCAGCTCTTGTCGATTTCGATGGCTTTGGTGTTGAAGGACATCTGGTCGGTGGAATCAACGGTGGTTTTGCACTCGGCAGCCATCAATTGGCTGCTGGCCAGCGCCAGCAGGGATACCGCAACAACTTTGGAAAACATGGTGAATCTCCAAGGCAGGGTTAACAAAAACACTAATGGTGGAAAGACTGCCTGAAATCTTCGCAAGTTCCTATGACTTGAGTCAAAAATTGTATACAACTTTCAGGCTATGACACTTATCGAAACAATCTACCGGCGATAATCCCGGGCCGGGCCTATGATCGGCGCATCTACTGAAACGGAGTACCGATCATGTTCTTTAACGGCCTGTTGTGCAGTTTGCTCGCCGCTTACGCCTGTGGCGCCAGCGGTACCTTCGAATCGCCAGAACGCGAAGCTTAGCCCTTGGATCAAGGCGTGCCAGCCATTACCCTGTGACGGATTGACCCAGGAGGAAGGCATGTCTCTCACATCCGTTTGTGTATTTTGCGGTGCCAACGCCGGCACTGATCCGGCTTACACCGAAGCCGCCCAAGCCCTTGGCCGGGCACTCGCCGAGCGCCAACTGACGCTGGTTTACGGTGGTGGTGCCGTGGGTCTGATGGGCCTGGTGGCGGACGCCGCGCTGGCCGCCGGCGGCGAAGTGATCGGGATCATTCCGCAAAGCCTGATGGACAAGGAGATCGGCCACAAAAACCTGACGCGCCTCGAAGTCGTCGATGGCATGCACGCGCGCAAGGCACGCATGGCCGAGCTGAGCGATGCGTTCATCGCGTTGCCCGGCGGTCTCGGCACGCTGGAAGAGCTGTTCGAAGTCTGGACCTGGGGCCAGCTCGGTTACCACGGCAAACCGCTGGGGCTGCTTGAGGTGAACGGTTTTTACAGCAAACTCACGGCTTTTCTTGACCATATCGTCGGCGAAGGCTTCGTTCGCGCCCAACACCGTGACATGCTGCAAGTGAGCGAATCAGCACAATCGCTGCTCGACGCCCTGGATAACTGGAAGCCGACCGTCACGCCCAAGTGGGTCGACCAAAAACCCGGCTAACCGCCGGGCACCGATACAGGGCAGAATACGCGCCGCTCAACCTCACCTTCGACCCCAGAGGATCGCCCATGGCCAAACCCAATTACTCCTTCGCCAAACGTCAACGAGACCTGGAAAAGGAAAAGAAGAAAGAGGAAAAGCTTCAGCGCAAGAAACAACAGGCTGAAGAAGCGGCACTGAACCCTGACGGTGAAGTGGCGACTGACAACGATGATGAAGTTGTTGATGCACCGAAAGACCAGGCACCTGACGCCTGAGCCCCACCGGGTTTGATGATCGAGTCAGACCCTGCGGATTTGTGACGGGGCTGGCGGCTCAGCCGCTGGCTCTCACAGCCCTCCCAAATACACCCAATTCCCATGTGGGAGCGAGCCTGCTCGCGAAAGCGGTGTATTAGCCGCTTGTATGCTGATTGACCTGACGCCTTCGCGAGCAGGCTCGCTCCCACCGCTGATCAGCGTTAGTCCAATGGCATCACCGTGACGCGGACCTCCGGGTCGTGACTGCCGCCCCCCAAAATCACCCCACGCAACGGCGACACATCGGAAAAGTCCCGACCCCACGCCAGGGTGATGTGCTCCAGCGCCGGCTGCACGTTGTTGGTCGGATCGAAATCCACCCAGCCCAATACCGGACAGAACACCGAGACCCAGGCATGCGACGCATCGGCGCCGATCAGCCGTGGCTGTCCCGGCGGCGGCTGGGTCAGCAGATAACCACTGATGTAACGCGCTGCCAGCCCTCGCGAGCGCACGCAAGCGAGCATCAGATGCGCGAAGTCCTGACAAACGCCACGCCGGCGCTCCAGCACCTCGACCAGCGGCGTCGCCACTTGCGTGGCCTCGGCATCGAAGGTGAATTCGCTGAAAATTTTCTGCATCAAGGCCTGCACGCCCAGCAACAAGGGCCTGCCTGGAGGAAAACAGCTTTCGGAAAACTCGACGAAGCTGCGTTTCAAATGCACGTAGGGTGATTGAAACCGATAGCGACAAGCCTCCAGCATTTCGGCGGACAATGGCTGGCTGCTGTAGGTCAGCGCATCACGCGTCTGCTCCCACGCCGGGGACAGACTGAAATCCGCCGGTGGCCGCGCCAGCACCTCAACCGTGAGCCGGGCGTTGACCTGCAACTCGTCATGCGGGCGCTCGAAGGCCAGTCGGGTCAGCGGATTGCCGAACACATCCAGTTCATCCCGCCGCGTGGTCGGGTCCGGGCTGATCAGCAATTGCTGCTCGGTGCAGCGTTGCCACGTGCACTCACGCGGCCACAGGTGCGCGAGTTGCTGCGCCAGCGACACCGGGCTGTCGTAGTGGTAACAGGTGTCGTGGAAGATCTGGTAGTGCGCGCTCATCAGACGGACACCGTGCGCTGGCTGACATCATCGACATGGGCAAAGTGGCGCAGCGCCAGTCGATCGGACACCTGACCGCTGGCTTCGGCAATCTCTTGCAGCAGATCCGCCAGACCATCGAGCGCGGCACGCACACTGTTTTCCCCGAACAGCGGGTTCTCCAGACAGCCCAGATCGAACCGCGCCAGACGCTCGACCAATTGCGGCAGCCCGGCCTCGCGAGGTACGCCGAAATCATCGTTCAAGCGTTTCAAAGTGCGGGTCACCAGTTTCAACTGGAACAACACCGCGTGCGGGTTCTGCTCATCCAGCAGCAACAGGTCGAGCACCGGAATCAACTGCGCCACCGCCAGATACCGCGAACGGTAGGTGATGCTGCTGTTGCCCAACTCCAGCAGCCATTCCAGCCCCGCTTGATCGAACGCCCCGGCGCCGCGCAGAAACGCCGCCAGACTGCTGCTGAGAAACTGCAACCGCTCGATGCGCCGGCCGATCATCAGAAAGCGCCAGCCTTCGTCGCGCGTCATGTCGTCGAGCGCGAACCCCGAGAGCGCCGCCAGTGACATCACCAGCCGGTTGAGGAAATCCAGCAACTCGCCGAAGTCCGGCTCTTCGGTGTCCAGTTCCAGCGCCTCGCGCTGCAACTCGACCAACGCCTGCCAGTTTTCCCGTGAAAGCTTGCCGCGCACCTGCGAGGCCGCCCACTGCAAGCGCTGCAGGTTGGAGCGCAGGCTGAACGACCAGTCCTCGCCGAGCAGCGCCGCCAGCAGCCGCTCCGGCAGCTCACCCTCCTCCGGCAGCAACATCAGCCGCTCGCCCAGCTCCACGGCCGCCTGCAAGGCTTGCGGATCATCGCCATCGACATACCGCGCGAGCATGATCCGCAGCAGTCGCGCACTGTCGTCACAACGCTCGCAGTAACGACCGAACCAGAACAGGTTTTCCACTACCCGCGAGGGCAGATAAGGATCGCGGCGCACCAGATCGTGTACGCCGACGTTGCGCTGGGTTTTCCATTGTTCGCCACTCGGCGCACGCTCGCCCAACACCCAGGTGTCCTTGCTCGCCCCACCGCGCTGCATCGACACCACTTCGGCATCGGCCTCGGCAGCGACCCGGGTCAGCCCACCGGGCAATATGCGGTAACCGTCACCACTGGCCACCGCGTACACGCGCATGCCGATCGCTCGCGGTTGCAGTTGGCCGTCTTCGGCCTGCCAGATCGGCGCCTGGGACAGCTGCGCCAACTCTTGCGCGACATACGCGTATGGCCGCGCCTGCATGCGCTCGGCGAGCGCCTGGCGCTGTTGTTCGCTCAGATCGCGGCCGAATACCGGGGCGAAGCTTTGTGAGGGGAACGCCGGTTTGATCAGCAGCTCGGGAAGCTTTTCCAACGCCTGCGCCAGCACCGGCGCCTCGCCGCACCACCAGGTGGCGATGGACGGCAGCAGCAGTTCTTCGCCGAACAGGTACTGATTGATCTTCGGCAGAAATCCAAGCAACCCCGGCGACTCCAGCACGCCGCTGCCCAAGGCGTTGGCCACCAGCACCCGGCCCTGACGCACCGCTTCCAGCAGGCCAGGCACACCAAGTGCCGAATCGGTGCGCAGCTCCAGCGGATCGCAGAAGTCATCGTCGAGCCGGCGCATGATCGCGTGCACCCGGCGCAGACCACTGAGGGTTTTCAGGTACACCGTGGCATCGCGCACGGTGAGGTCGCCGCCCTCCACCAGCGGATAACCGAGCTGGCGTGCCAGATAAAGGTGTTCGAAGTAACTTTCGTTGAAGCGTCCGGGCGTCAGCAACACCACCAGCGGCGCATCATCGGCACACGGCGCCTGACGCGCGAGGGTTTCCTGCAGGGTGCGGAAGAACCCAGCCAGATGCTGCACTTTCAGATCGCGGTACAACTCGGGAAAGGCGCGCGACACAATGGTGCGATTTTCCAGCGCATAGCCCGCGCCCGACGGTGCCTGAGTACGATCCGCCGTGACCCACCAGCGCCCGTCCGGCGTGCGCGCCAGATCCACGGCGTACAGATGCAGAAAGGCATCTTCCGGTGGTGCGATGCCCTGACAGGGCCAGAGAAAATTGTTGTGGCCGAACACCAGCTCCGCCGGTAACAACCCTTCGCTGATCAATCGCTGTGGCCCATACAGATCAGCCAGTACCGCATTGAGCAGGCGTGCTCTCTGGGCAATCCCCGTCGAGAGTTGTTGCCACTCGTCAGCAGCGATCACGTGCGGCAGCAGGTCCAGCTCCCACGGGCGGTCAGCGCCCTTGGGATCGGCATAGACGTTGTAGGTCACGCCGTTTTCCTGAATCTGCCGGGCCAGCAACGCCTGCCGCTGCACCAGTTGCGCCGGGGTGCTGCGCTGCAATTGATCGAACAGCCGCCGCCAGTGCGGGCGCACTTCCCCGCTGTCATTCAGCAGTTCGTGATAAGTGCCCGCGGTCAGCGGGTAGCGGTCTAGCAGGTCAGGCATGGAAAGCTCGGCAGACAGCAAGGAACGGTCAGACTAACGCAGGCACATGACGTGCGGATATACGAAAAATCCGCATGTCGTGCAGGACTTAGAAACGTCGTAAATCGAGCGTCATCGGCAACTCGTCGGAGATTGTCAGGTTCGGTATCGGAAGTTTCCCCGGCGTGTGTCCGATGCGGAAAAACCGCGCCATGCGCCGGCTCTCAGCTTCGTTGGCATTGACCGGTAACGTCTCGTAATTGCGCCCGCCCGGGTGCGCCACGTGGTACTGGCAACCGCCCAGCGAACGCTGCATCCAGGTGTCGAGCAGGTCGAACACCAGCGGCGCGTGCACCGGGATGGTCGGTTGCAGGCAGTTGGCCGGTTGCCAGGCCCGAAAGCGCACGCCGGCGACGAACTCACCGATGCGCCCGGTCGGTTGCAGCGGCAGCGGAATACCGTTACAGGTCAGCAGATAGCGCTGCGGCGGCAAGCCGCTGAGCTTGATCTGCAAACGCTCCAGCGACGAATCGACATAACGCACCGTGCCGCCCGCCGTACCCTCCTCGCCCAGCACATGCCAAGGTTCCAGCGCCTGGCGCAGCTCCATCTCGATGCCGCTGACCGCGTAATCGCCGACCTTGGGAAAACGGAACTCCAGATGCGCGGCAAACCATTCGGCGCGCAACGGATAACCGGCGTTGTTCAGTTCGACGATGACGTCGGCGAAATCCTGCTCGATAAAGTGCGGCAGCATGAAGCGGTCGTGCAGCTCGGTGCCCCAGCGCGCCAGTTTCGGCGGCGCATATGGCTCGCGCCAGAATCGCGCAACCAGCGCACGCAGCAACAACTGCTGAGCCAGGCTCATCCGCGCATGCGGCGGCATTTCGAAGGCGCGCAGCTCCAGCAGGCCCAGACGCCCGGTAGCGCCATCCGGCGAATACAGTTTGTCGATGCAGAACTCGGCGCGGTGAGTGTTGCCGGTGACGTCGATCAGCAAATTGCGCAGCAGTCGATCCACCAGCCACGGCGCGCACGCTTCGCCCGGTTCAGGCATCTGCGCGAAGGCGATTTCCAGTTCGTACAGGGCGTCGTTGCGCGCTTCATCGACCCGTGGCGCCTGCGAGGTCGGGCCGATGAACAAGCCGGAAAACAGGTAGGACAGTGACGGATGGTTGTGCCAGTAGCTGATCAGGCTGCGCAGCAGGTCCGGGCGACGCAGGAACGGTGAGTCCGCCGGGGTCGCGCCACCGAGGACGAAATGGTTGCCGCCGCCGGTGCCGGTATGGCGCCCGTCGATCATGAATTTTTCGGTGGTCAGGCGGGTTTGTCGCGCCTGTTCATAGAGAAACTCGGTGCGTTCGACCAGTTCGTCCCAGGTCGCCGATGGCTGCACGTTGACCTCGATCACGCCCGGATCCGGGGTGATGCGGAAGTTGCTCAGGCGCGGATCGCTCGGCGGCTCGTAACCTTCCAGCAGCACCGGGCAATGCAGCTCTTCGGCGGTGGCTTCGATGGCCGCCACCAGTTCCAGATAGTCCTCGACCCGCTCCAGCGGCGGCATGAACAGATACAGACGCCCTTCGCGGGCCTCGGCGCAGAAGGCGGTGCGGGTCAGCCAGTCGGCGGACTCGTCGATTTTCGGCGCACGTTCGGCGGCTGCGGCGGGTTCGGCATGACTGTTGAGCTGCGCGGTGTCCGGCAGCTCGGGAAAGTCCTGATTCGGATCGTTGGGATGAATGAACGGATACTCGGCGGCCTTCACCCACGGCTGCGAGCCGAGTGGCAAGCGATAACCCAACGGCGAATCCCCCTGCACCAGTCGGCAATGCTCGTCGCGCAGATACCAGCGCCCGCTCTGCCATTGATCACCCTTGGCGGTGCGGGCCAGCGGCAGCACCTGGCCGATCACTTTATCCAGGCCCTGCGCGAAAACCTTGCGCAGACGCGCACGCTCCAGCGGTTCTTCAAGACGCGAGTCTTCAGCGCTGACGTTGCTCGGCAATGCGCCCTCACGCCAGAGGTAATAAAAATTGTCTTCATAGGCTGGAAACACGAAACGTGCCGGCAGTTTCAGGCGTTCGGCAACACTCGCGAGAAAGCGTCCCGCCAGTTCGCCATCGGCGCCGTAGTCCTGCTGCTCATCGGCGATCAGCGCGCTGTTGTGCCAGATCGGCACGCCATCGCGGCGCCAATAGCAGTTGAGCGACCAGCGCGGCAATTGCTCGCCCGGGTACCACTTGCCCTGACCGAAATGCACCAGACCTTTCGGCGCATAGTGCTGGCGCATGCGCTGGAACAGTTCGGCGGAGAGGCGGCGCTTGTCCGGGCCCAGCGCGGCGGTGTTCCACTCGGCGCCGTCCGGGTCATCGATGGAGACGAAGGTCGGCTCGCCGCCCATGGTCAGGCGCACATCGCCTTCCAGCAGGTCGGCATCGATCTGCCGGCCCAGCGCCTGAATCGCCAGCCACTGCTCATCGGTGTAGGGCTTGGTCACCCGTGGCGCTTCCCAGATCCGCTCCACCGACATTTCGTGGCTGAACTGGCATTCGCACGGCTCGACCAGACCACTGATCGGCGCGGCTGAGGATGGATCAGGGCTGCAGGCCAGCGGGATATGCCCTTCGCCGGCGAACAATCCGGACGTAGCATCCAGACCGATCCAGCCTGCGCCTGGCAAGTACACCTCGCACCAGGCGTGCAGGTCGGTGAAATCCACCTCGGTGCCGGACGGGCCGTCGAGGCTCTTCACGTCGGCAGTCAGTTGAATCAGGTAACCGGAGACAAACCGCGCGGCCAACCCGAGGTTGCGCAGCAGTTGCACCAGCAGCCACGCCGAGTCGCGGCAGGAGCCGGAGGCATGTTCGAGGGTGTGTTCCGGAGTTTGCACGCCCGGTTCCATGCGGATCAGGTAGCGGATGTCTTCGCTGAGACGCTGGTTGAGCATCACCAGGAAATCCACGGCGGGCAGCGGCGTACGGTCGATCCCGTCCAGATAGGCTTTGAATGCCGGGGTCAGCGGCAGAGTTTCGAGGTACGGCGCCAATTCCTTGCGTTCATCTGCGGCGTAAGTGAAGGGGATTTTCTCGGCATAGGGTTCGAGGAAGAAGTCGAAGGGGTTGAACACCGCCATCTCGGCCAGCAGATCGACCTCGATGCGCAACTCATCGGTTTTCTCGGGGAACACCAGCCGCGCGAGGTAGTTGCCCTGCGGGTCTTGCTGCCAGTTGATGAAATGCTGCTCGGGCGAGACCTTCAGCGCATACGAGAGGATCCGCGTGCGGCTGTGGGCGGCCGGGCGCAGGCGTACGATCTGCGGGCCGAGTTCGACAGCGCGGTCGTAGCGGTAATGCGTGACGTGATGCAATGCGACATGAATCGACACGGCGTGCCTCCTGCGAGCCTAAGCGTATTCGAAAGCGCGCAAGACTTATGCCATGCAAGGGCTTGGGCGCTTTCCCGGAATGCTCAGGGCAGTACAGCACCAAAATCGGGCGATGCGGGAAAATGCCTTAGTGAAGTTGCGCCTAAATGTGGCGAAGGAATTCTTGTGTGGCGAGGGAGCTTGCTCCCGCTGGGGCGCGAAGCGGTCCTAAAATCATCAACTGGATGTTTCAGGAGGATCGAGGGATCCGACTTTACGACGGCTTCGCCGCCGAGCGGGAGCAAGCTCCCTCGCCACATGAATTTCAGCGACTTTGAAATGAAAAACGCCAACCCGAAGGTTGGCGTTCTGTTGAAACAAAAAGCGACTTAGCGCGGAACGACTGGCTTGCGAGCCGGTTTCGGCCCCTTGCCCTTGGCCGCTTCCTTGCGCTCCTTGGCCGCCTGCTGGTTGCGGGCGAATGCCGCAGCCTTGGCTTGTTCACGCTTGTCCCAAGGATTGCCACCGTCGCTGGCACGCGGCGGCAGGCCGTTGTGCTGGGTGAGAATCTTGGTGGTCTTCTCTTTCGCGACCTTGTGGCTGCCGGCCGGCGTCGAGTTCTTGCGACGGGCGCTCTGGTAGCTGTCGGTGGCAGGTTGGTGCAGCGGAATCAACTGATCCTTGCCCGGACCGATCAGATCACCACGGCCCATGCGAATCAACGCTTCGCGCAGCATCGGCCAGCCTTTCGGGTCGTGATAACGCAAGAACGCCTTGTGCAGGCGGCGCTGCTCTTCGCTCTTGACGATGGTCACGCCGTCGCTCTTGTAGGTGACCTTGCGCAGCGGGTTCTTGCCCGAGTGGTACATCGCGGTCGCAGTGGCCATCGGCGACGGATAGAACGCCTGCACCTGGTCGGCACGGAAACCGTTGCCCTTGAGCCACAGCGCCAGGTTCATCATGTCTTCGTCGGTGGTGCCCGGGTGCGCGGCGATGAAGTACGGGATCAGGTACTGCTCTTTGCCTGCTTCCTTGGTGTACTTCTCGAACATGCGCTTGAACTTGTCATAGCTGCCAATGCCCGGTTTCATCATCTGGTTGAGCGGACCTTCCTCGGTGTGTTCCGGGGCGATCTTCAGGTAACCGCCAACGTGGTGGGTCACCAGCTCTTTGACGTACTCCGGCGACTCGACCGCGAGGTCGTAACGCAGGCCGGAGGCGATCAGGATCTTCTTCACACCCGGCAGGGCACGGGCGCTGCGGTACAGCTGAATCAGCGACGAGTGGTCGGTGTTCAGGTTCGGGCAGATGCCCGGGAATACGCAGGACGGCTTGCGGCACGCGGATTCGATCTCCGGGCTCTTGCAGGCGATGCGATACATGTTCGCGGTCGGGCCGCCGAGGTCGGAGATGACGCCGGTGAAGCCTGGAACCTTGTCGCGGATCTCTTCGATTTCGCGAATGATCGACTCTTCGGAACGGTTCTGGATGATCCGGCCTTCGTGCTCGGTGATCGAGCAGAAGGTACAACCGCCGAAGCAGCCACGCATGATGTTCACCGAGAAACGGATCATGTCGTAGGCCGGGATCTTCTCCTTGCCGTACGCCGGGTGCGGAACCCGTGCGTAAGGCATGCCGAACACGTAGTCCATTTCTTCAGTGGTCATCGGAATCGGCGGCGGGTTGAACCAGACGTCGATCTCGCCATGTTTCTGCACCAGCGCGCGGGCGTTGCCCGGGTTGGTTTCGAGGTGCAGCACGCGGTTGGCGTGGGCATACAGGACCGGGTCGTTACGCACCTTTTCCATCGACGGCAGGCGGATCACGGTCTTGTCGCGAGTCATGCGCGGGCTGGCCAGGATCTGTACGACCTTGGCTTCCTCGGGATCATCCACCGGGCCCTTCTCTTGCTCGATGGCGCAGGCCTGGGTGTCCTGGGTGTTGACGTACGGGTTGATGATCTTGTCGACCTTGCCCGGACGGTCGATACGCGTGGAGTCGACTTCGTACCAGCCCTGCGGCGTGTCACGACGGATGAACGCGGTGCCGCGCACGTCGGTGATGTCTTCGATCTTGTGCCCGTAGGACAGACGCTGGGCCACTTCGACGATGGCGCGCTCGGCGTTGCCGTACAGCAGAATGTCGGCGCTGGCGTCGATCAGGATCGAGTTGCGTACACGATCCTGCCAGTAGTCGTAGTGGGCGATGCGGCGCAGGGAAGCTTCGATGCCGCCCAGGACGATCGGCACATGCTTGTAGGCTTCCTTGCAGCGCTGGCTGTAGACCAGGCTCGCGCGATCCGGACGTTTGCCCGCCATGCCACCCGGGGTGTATGCGTCGTCGGAACGGATTTTCTTGTCTGCGGTGTAGCGGTTGATCATCGAGTCCATGTTGCCGGCCGCGACGCCGAAGAACAGGTTCGGCTCGCCGAGCTTCATGAAGTCGTCTTTGGACTGCCAGTTCGGCTGGGCGATGATCCCGACGCGGAAGCCCTGGGACTCCAGCAGCCGGCCGATGATCGCCATGCCGAACGACGGGTGATCGACGTAGGCATCACCGGTGACGATGATGATGTCGCAGGAATCCCAGCCGAGCTGATCCATCTCCTCCCTGCTCATTGGCAGGAATGGCGCTGGCCCGAAACATTCGGCCCAGTACTTCGGATAGTCAAATAACGGCTTGGCTGCTTGCATGTCGATAACCGGTGTTGGCTTTCATTGAATTTCGCGGGCGCGGAATATAGCACAAATTTTGACCAATTCCGACGGCTGTGGTCGGAAATTGCGCCACGCCCATTCGCGAGCAAGCCCGCTCCCACATTTGAATGCATTCCAGGTGTGGGAGCGGGCTTGCTCGCGAAGGCGTCAGCTCAAACGATGAAGAATTTACTCATCGTCGTCGAAGTTGTAACTGCCCGGCGCGAGGTTTTCGAAGCGGGTGTACTTACCGATAAAGGCCAGGCGGATAAAGCCGATCGGGCCGTTCCGCTGCTTGCCGATGATGATTTCGGCGATGCCCTTGTGCTCGGTTTCCGGGTGATACACCTCGTCCCGGTACACGAACATGATGACGTCGGCGTCCTGCTCGATCGCTCCGGATTCCCGCAAGTCGGAGTTCACCGGACGCTTGTTGGGACGTTGTTCCAGGGAACGGTTGAGCTGCGACAGCGCCACCACCGGGCAGTTGAATTCTTTGGCCAGGGCTTTCAGGGATCGGGAGATCTCGGAAATCTCGTTGGTCCGGTTGTCACCGCTTGAACCCGGAATCTGCATCAACTGCAGGTAGTCGATCATGATCAGGCCGATGTCGCCGTGCTCACGCACCAGACGTCGGGTTCGCGCACGCATTTCCGACGGGCTGATGCCGGCGGTATCGTCGATGAACAGTTTGCGATCATTGAGCAGGTTGACCGCCGAGGTCAGGCGCGGCCAGTCGTCGTCCTCGAGCTGGCCGGAACGCACCTTGGTCTGGTCGATACGACCCAGGGACGAAAGCATACGCATGATCAGCGATTCGCCTGGCATCTCGAGGGAGTACACCAGCACCGCCTTGTCGCTGCGCAGTACGGCGTTTTCCACCAGGTTCATCGCGAAGGTGGTCTTACCCATCGACGGACGGCCGGCGACGATGATCAGGTCGGACGGCTGCAGGCCACTGGTCTTCTCGTCGAGGTCGGTATAACCGGTGGACAGACCGGTGATTGCGTCGGCGGTGTTGAACAGGGTGTCGATGCGATCGATGGCCTTGGTCAACAGTTCGTTGACCCCCACCGGGCCGCCGGTCTTCGGCCGCGCCTCGGCGATCTGGAAGATCTGCCGTTCGGCCTCGTCGAGGATCTCTTCGGCAGTACGGCCCTCAGGATTGAACGCGGCGTCGGCAATTTCGGTGCTGATACCGATCAACTGACGCAACGTCGCCCGCTGGCGAACGATCTGCGCATAGGCCTTGATGTTGGCGACGGACGGCGTGTTTTTCGCCAGCTCGCCGAGGTAACCGAGGCCGCCGACCTGGGACGTCTGACCTTCCTTGTCCAGTTGCTCGGCAAGGGTCACGACGTCGATCGGCATGTTCTGATCGGCCAGTTTGGCGATCGCACGGAAGATCAGACGGTGGTCATGTCGGTAGAAATCGCCGTCGGAGACTTGATCGAGCACGCGTTCCCAGGCGTTGTTGTCCAGCATCAGACCACCGAGTACGGCCTGTTCGGCCTCGATGGAGTGCGGCGGCACCTTCAGGGCAGCGGTTTGCAGATCGTATTGCTCGGGAGCGGTGATTTCGTTCATGGCCACTTGGAGTCAGGTTTGAAAACGGGAGTACCAGAAAGACAAAGGGCACGACCTGTAAACAGGATCGTGCCCGATGTTACCGGCAAGCACCCGAGGGTGCCAGCCGACAAGTATTGCTTAAGCTGCTACCACGACAACGCGTACGGTGGCTTCAACTTCGGCGTGCAGGTGCACAGCCACGTCGAATTCACCCACGTTGCGGATGGTGCCGTTCGGCAGACGAACTTCGCTCTTCTGCACTTCAACGCCGGAGGCGGTCAGTGCGTCAGCGATGTCGTGAGTACCGATCGAACCGAACAGCTTGCCTTCGTCGCCAGCGGTGGCAGTGATGGTCACTTCCAGCTCGGCCAGTTGGGCAGCACGGCTTTCCGCCGATGCTTTACGGTCTGCGGCAGCTTTTTCCAGCTCGGCACGACGCTCTTCGAACGCAGCCAGGTTGGCAGCGGTCGCAGCGGTAGCTTTGCCGAAAGGCAGCAGGTAGTTACGGCCGTAACCGGCCTTAACGTTTACTTTGTCGCCCAGGTTGCCCAGGTTGGCGATTTTTTCCAGAAGGATCAGTTGCATGTGGAAATCCTCTTAACTTTTAACCTTCACCGTTCGCGTTATCGGTGTCTTTCGACACGTGACGACCGCGAAAATCAATCAGGCTGTCGACAATGGCCAGAACCACGAGCAACGGATAGATCAGCTGCATGAACAGCAGCAGTGTCACGTACAACCCCACCAGCCAGAAACCGGCCAGTCGCTTCTGCCCGACCAGCCCGTGAATCAGGGCCAGTCCGGCGAACACCAGCGGTACACTGCACAACGGCGTCAACATGGCCATCTGTGCACCGAGATTCGGGCCCAGAAGCATCAACGCCAGCAGCAACATCGCCGGCCCCAGCGGGATCCGGATGGCGCGAAACTCGCGACCAAAACCACCCGGGTTGTACAACAACGCTTGCCAATGCCGCCCGACAATCAGGCTCAGCACGCTGACGATCTGCAACAGAGCCGCAATCAGTCCGGTCAGGACTGGTGCAATCAGGGACGCGAAGCGCGCTTGCTCATCGACCGACAATTGCTTGTAGGTTTCACCAAGAAGCGCCGGCATGACCTTTATCAAGGCCTGCGCGAGCATCTCGATCTGGGCCGCAAACGCTGCCCCGAGCACCACTGAAAACACCACTCCAATCACTACGCTGACCAGCAGCGTGCGAACCCAGGACTCGCTTGCGCGCAACACCAACGCAAGCCCCGAAGACCCCAGCAGCACCAGAAGTGCCCGTGGATCATCGGCATAAAGCCACCAGACCAAAGCCGGCAGCAGCCCCAGAGACAGAACACCCAGGGCGTCCGTCAGTCCGCGCCGCAGAAGCACCAGGCTCCCGGCGGCAGCACCCAACCAATACAACAACGGCAATGTTGCACATCCGGCCACCACGAGAGTGGCCTGCATACGGCCTCGCATGATGAACTCAGCTAAGGCACGCATGCATTCAATCCTTTGCTACTTGTCGACTGCCCGGTCTCAGCGGCCGTGGCTGTCGGTGTAGGCCAGCAGGGCCAGGAAGCGGGCGCGCTTGATAGCGGTGGCCAGCTGACGCTGATAACGAGCTTTGGTACCGGTGATGCGGCTTGGAACGATTTTGCCGGTCTCGGATACGTAGGCTTTCAGAGTGTTGAGATCTTTGTAATCGATCTCTTTCACGTCTTCAGCGGTGAAGCGGCAGAATTTACGACGACGGAAGAAACGTGCCATTTGATAGGCTCCTTAAAAGGTCCGTGGATTACTCGTCAGCGTTATCGCTGTTGTCGCTGTCATCACCCTCAACGCCATCAGCGTCGGAGTGCTCAGGACGGTCGCGACGCTCACGGCGCTCACTGCGGTTTTCTTCAGCCTTGAGCATCTCGGACTGGCCGGTAACGGCTTCGTCGCGACGGATGACCAGGTTACGGATCACAGCATCGTTGTAGCGGAAGTTGTCTTCCAGCTCGGCCAGGGCCTTGCCAGTGCACTCAACGTTCAGCATCACGTAGTGAGCCTTGTGAACATTGTTGATTGCGTAGGCCAGTTGACGACGGCCCCAGTCTTCCAGACGGTGGATTTTGCCGCCGTCTTCTTCGATCAGCTTGGTGTAACGCTCAACCATGCCGCCGACTTGCTCGCTCTGGTCAGGGTGGACCAGAAAGATGATTTCGTAATGACGCATGAATGCTCCTTACGGGTTGTAGCCTGCCGCTCAAAAACGGTCAGACAAGGAGTGAATGACACTTATGGACTTGCTGGCGCGGGGCACATGCGTGCCTGCCGTCACAGCAAGGGGCGCAATTGTAGAGAAGGGACTGCGCAGGTGCAAGGCAATTGGTGATTATTTGAACAACCACCGATCTTCGACCTGACACAAAACACTGTGGGAGCGAGCCTGCTCGCGAATGCGATATATCAGGCAACATTATTGTCAGCTGACACACCCCTTTCGCGAGCAGGCTCGCTCCCACATTTGAACCGATTTCAGCTCAAGACTACTTCTTCGCGGCAGCTTTGGCCTTGGCGCCGCGTTGACGCTGTGCTTCGAACAGGCACACACCGGTGGCCACGGACACGTTGAGACTGCTGACGCTGCCGGCCATCGGCAGGTTCACCAGATAGTCGCAGTGCTCGCGAGTCAGGCGACGCATGCCTTTGCCTTCGGCGCCCATGATCAGGATGGTCGGGCCGGTCAGGTCCTGGTCATAAATGCTGACCTCGGCCTCACCCGCCGTGCCGACAACCCACAGACCGCGCTGCTGGAGCTTTTCCAGAGTGCGCGCCAGGTTGGTCACCGCCACCAGCGGAATCACTTCCGCCGCGCCGCAGGCCACTTTACGCACCACCGGCGTCAGGGTAGCCGACTTGTCCTTGGGCACAATCACCGCCAGCGCGCCGGCAGCATCCGCCGACCGCAGGCAGGCGCCGAGGTTGTGCGGGTCGGTCACGCCGTCGAGCACCAGCAACAGCGGTGCGCCTTCGGTGCGGTCGAGCAGCTCGTCGAGCATCGCCTCGCCCCAGACCTGGCTCGGACTGACGTCCGCGACCACGCCCTGGTGTACGCCTTCAACCCAGGCGTCCATTTCGCGGCGCTCGGCCTGACCGATCTGCACACGATTTTCGTTGGCCAGCTCGATCAGGGTCTGCACGCGCGGATCGTTGCGGCTTTCGGCCAGCCAGATCTGCTTGACGCGTTTCGGGTGGTGACGCAGCAACGCTTCTACCGCGTGAACGCCGTAGATTTTTTCCAACTGACTCATGACTTCGCCTTCGGTTTACGCGACCCGCCACTTTTGGCTGGAGCCGAACCCGCTTTCGACGGGCCTTTACGGTGTTTGCTCGGTTTGGCTGGCTTGCCGCCGACGGCCTTCTCCGGCGCCGACCGTCCGGTCTTTCCCCCAGACGCCGCTTTACCACCGCTTTTGGCTTCGGCCAGCAAGGCCTTCTTCAATTCACGGCTTTTGCGCAGCTCGGCGTTTTTCGCCACGGCATCGCTCGGGCGATAGGCCTCGACGGCTTTTTCCTTGGCCGGACGACGGCTGGCGGTTTTCGCCGGAGCCTTGTCTTCCACAGCCTTGCTCGCAGGTGCTGCGGTATCGGCGCCACGTTTCTTGCGACCGATCGGCGCGCTGATGGTTTTTTCTGCCATCTCGAAGTCGATCTTGCGCTCGTCGAGGTCGACGCGCATCACGCGCACTTCAACGGTATCGCCGAGACGGAAGCTGCGACCGGTGCGCTCGCCCGCCAAGCGGTGATGCACAGGGTCGAAGTGGTAGTAGTCGCCCGGCAGCGCGGTGACATGCACCAGGCCTTCGACGTAGATATCAGTCAGCTCGACGAACAGGCCAAAACCGGTCACGGCGGTGATAACGCCCGGGAACGATTCGCCCACACGATCTTTCATGAACTCGCACTTGAGCCAGTTCACCACGTCGCGGGTGGCTTCGTCGGCACGGCGCTCGCTCATCGAGCACTGCTCGCCGAGTTGCTCCAGCGCCGCTTCGTCGTAGGGATAGATGCGCGCCTTCGGAATGGTCATCGCCCCGGCACGACGAACGTGCGGAGTGTCCTGTTTCGAATGGATCACGCTGCGGATGGCGCGGTGCGTGAGCAGGTCCGGGTAACGACGGATCGGCGAGGTAAAGTGGGTATAGGCCTCGTAATTCAGGCCGAAGTGGCCTTCGTTCTGGGCGCTGTACACCGCCTGACTCAGGGAGCGCAGCATCACGGTCTGGATCAGATGGAAATCCGGACGGTCCTTGATGCTCGCCAACAGGGCCTGATAGTCCTTCGGCGACGGGCCGTCCTTGCCTTTGTGCAGGGACAGGCCGAGCTCGCCGAGGAACGCGCGCAGCTTTTCCAGACGCTCCGGTGGCGGACCGTCGTGGACACGGTACAGCGCGGGGATTTCGTGCTTCTTGAGGAATTCGGCGGTGGCCACGTTGGCCGCCAGCATGCATTCCTCGATCAGCTTGTGCGCATCGTTGCGGGTGGTCGGACGGATTTCGGCAATTTTGCGCTCGGAACCGAAGATGATCCGGGTTTCCTGGGTTTCGAAATCGATCGCGCCACGCACGTGACGGGCAGCCAGCAACACTTTGTACAGCGCATAGAGCTGCTTGAGGTGCGGCACCACGTCGGTGTATTCGCCGCGAAGCTTGCGCGCTTCGGTGGCTTTCGGGGTTTCCAGCATCGCGCTGACCTTGTTGTAGGTCAGGCGGGCGTGGGAATGGATCACCGCTTCATAGAAGCAGTAGTCGGTCATTTCGCCGGACTTGGAGATGGTCATCTCGCAAACCATGGCCAGACGATCGACGTGCGGGTTCAGCGAGCACAGGCCATTGGACAGCTGTTCAGGCAACATCGGCACCACGCGCTCGGGGAAATACACCGAGTTGCCGCGTACCTGGGCTTCGTTGTCCAGCGCCGAACCGATCTTCACGTAGCTGGAAACGTCGGCAATCGCCACGTACAACTTCCAGCCGCCAGAGAACAGGCGCAACTTGCCCGGCTTGGCTTCGCAGTAGACCGCGTCGTCGAAGTCGCGGGCATCTTCGCCGTCGATGGTGACGAACGGCAGATGGCGCAGGTCGACACGCTTTTCTTTGTCTTTCTCTTCGACTTCCGGCTTGAGCTTGGCGGCTTCTTTGAGTACCGCTTCAGGCCAGACGTGCGGAATGTCGTAGGTACGCAGCGCGACATCGATTTCCATGCCCGGCGCCATGTAGTTGCCGACCACTTCGACCACATCGCCTTGCGGCTGGAAGCGCGGCGTCGGCCAGTGGGTGATCTTCACCTCGACGAACTGACCGATCTGCGCGTTGGCATTACGGCCTGGCGTAACCAGCACTTCCTGCTGGATCTTCGGGTTGTCGGCAACGACGAAACCGATACCGCCCTCTTCGAAGTAGCGACCGACGATCGTTTCGTGGGCACGGGACACCACTTCGACGATCACGCCTTCACGGCGACCACGACGGTCGAGACCCGAAACGCGGGCCAGCGCACGATCGCCATCGAATACCAGACGCATCTGCGCCGGGCTCATGAACAGGTCATCGCTGCCGTCGTCCGGCACCAGGAAGCCGAAACCGTCACGGTGACCGCTAATGCGGCCGAGGATCAGGTCGAGCTTGTCCACCGGCGCATAGGTGCCACGGCGGGTGTAGATCAATTGAGCGTCGCGCTCCATGGCGCGCAGGCGGCGGCGCAGGGCTTCGATCTGGTCTTCTGTGGTCAGACCAAACTCTTCGACCAGTTGCTCGCGGGCAGCAGGCGAACCCCGATCGGCGAGATGCGCCAGGATCAGTTCGCGGCTGGGAATAGGGTTTTCATATTTTTCCGCTTCACGAGCGGCCTCGGGATCGAGGGACTGCCAATCGGCCATTAGAGAGTTTTCACCTTGTCTATATGCGGGTTAGTTTGGCATAGGCGCCATCAAACGGGAAATTTCCGACTATATAAGGCCCTTCTGGAGCCTTGTATCGACGCCTGAAAGCCCTTTTGAACACCGCTGGTAAAAAAATTCATTTTTTTTGCTGACAGGGGTTTACAGTTAAAAAGGCGCTCCGTATAGTGCGCGCCATCGACGACGTACACACGTTGACGAGATGCCCAGGTGGTGAAATTGGTAGACACGCCAGCTTCAGGTGCTGGTGACCTTACGGTCGTGGAAGTTCGAGTCTTCTCCTGGGCACCAATTTCGAGTTTGAGACTAGATCAGTTTCAAGGCTCACACAAAACCCGCGAAAGCGGGTTTTTTGCATTCTAAGGAACGGGTTTGTTAAAACTGATTAATTAAAATTAAATCAGGGGTTTACAGATCAAAAAGCGCTCCGTATAGTGCGCCACATCAACAGCGGCAACGCTCGCGATGAATGCCCAGATGGTGAAATTGGTAGACACGCCAGCTTCAGGTGCTGGTGACCTTACGGTCGTGGAAGTTCGAGTCTTCTTCTGGGCACCAATTCAAACTCAAGGTTACGACGTTGAGTTTCCCAAAAAACCCGCGAAAGCGGGTTTTTGTGTTTATGGCGTTTGAAAACCTGCAAAACCTTGTGGCGACCAGCCTCTAGCAAACACTCAACCGACCCGCAAGGCGCACTTGAGAAACAATATCGTTTATCATTGTTGCAAGTTTTTGCAATGCGACAGTGAGGAACCCTGCGAATGATGTTTCGAAATACCCTGCGCCGCGGCTTGACCTTCACCCTGCTCGGCCTGGCACTCGCCACTCCCCTCACCCAGGCAGCCGATGCGGTTTCCCTGACGCTCTACAACGGTCAACACAAGGAAGTCGGCGATGCGATCGCCAAGGCTTTCGAGGCCAAGACCGGCATTCACGTCAACGTACGCAAGGGCAGCAGCAACCAGCTCGCCAGCCAGGTCATCGAAGAAGGCGACCGTTCCCCCGCCGACGTGATCTACACCGAAGAATCTCCTCCGCTGAACAACCTCGGCGAGCAAGGCCTGCTGGCCAAGACTGACGACGCCACGCTGGCGGTGCTGCCCAAGCAATACGTCGCCGGCAACGGCACCTGGATCGGTGTCACCGCGCGGGTTCGCGTAGTTGCCTACAACCCGAAACTGGTCGATGAGAAAGACCTGCCGAAGTCGGTGATGGAATTCTCCGATCCGAAGTGGCAAGGCAAAGTCGGCTTCGTCCCGACCAGCGGCGCATTTCAGGAACAGGCCGTGGCGATCATCAAGATGCACGGTCGCGACGCCGCCGAAGAATGGCTGACCGGCCTGCGCGCTTTCGGCAAGACCTACAGCAACAACATGGTCGCGCTCAAAGCCGTGGAAAACGGCGAAGTCGCCACCGTGCTGGTGAACAACTACTACTGGTTCGCCCTGCAACGCGAAAAAGGCAAACTCGACTCGAAACTGCATTACTTCACCGGCGGCGACGTCGGCGGACTGATCACTGTATCTAGCGCTGCCGTGCTGAAATCCAGCAAACATCCAAAAGAAGCCCAGCAATTCCTTGCCTACATGGCCAGTGAGGAAGGCCAGCGCGTGATCACTCAGACCACCGCCGAATACCCGCTGCACAAAGGTATGGAATCGGATCGCGGGCTCAAGCCGTTCAGCGAACTGCAAGCGCCAAACGTGACCCCGGCCGATCTGGGCAACGCCGAAGAAGCCTTGGACCTGGAACGTGAAGTTGGCCTGAACTGATGGCCACATCGTTATCCGCCCCCGCCGCGAGCGGGGGTTACGTGCCACGACGCAAGCGCCCGTCGATCTGGTTGGTGCTGCCGGTTTTATTGCTGGTGGTCATGAGCCTGTTGCCTCTGGCCTATGTCGGCCTGAAAGCCTGGCAGGCCGGTTGGGCCGAAGCGCTGCACTTGTTGTGGCGCCCGTACGTTTTCGGTCTGCTGCGCAACACCTTGGCATTGATGGTTGGCGTGACGCTGGCTTGCGGTGTGATCGGCCTGTCACTGGCGTGGTTGCTGGAGCGCAGCAATCTGCCGGGCCGACGCCCGTGGGGAGTGATTCTGTGCCTGCCATTTGCGGTGCCGGCGTTTGTCAGCAGCTTCACCTGGGTGTCGTTGAGCGCGCAGTTCGAAGGCCTCGGCGGGGCGATTCTGGTGATGAGCCTGTCGAAGTATCCGCTGATCTTTCTGCCGGTCGCGGCGACCCTGCGCAACCTCGATCCGTCCCTTGAAGAATCCGCCCGCACCTTGGGACAGAATCGCTGGGGCGTGTTTTTCCGCGTCACCCTGCCGCTGCTCTGGCCGTCGCTGCTGGCCGGTTCGCTGCTGATTGCCCTGCACATGCTGGTCGAGTTCGGCGCACTGTCGATCATCGGCCTGCAAACCTTCACCACCGCGATCTATCAGCAATTCGAACTGGAATTCAGCAACGCCAACGCGGCGATGCTTTCGGCGGTGCTGCTCGCGCTATGTCTGATGCTGTTGTGGCTGGAGCTGCGTGTACGCGGCAAGGGTCGCCATGTGCGCACCGGCCAGGGCGCAGCGCGTCAGGCCGAGCAAGTGCGGCTGGGGCCGTGGGCGGTTGCCGGTCAGTTGTATTGCCTGTTGCTGGCGATTGTCGGCAGCGGGATTCCGCTGGGCATGCTCGCGTACTGGCTGGCGGTGGGCTCATCGGCAGCCTTCCCGGTCGCGGCGATCAGCGAAGCCCTGCTGTCTTCGCTGGCCTTGTCGCTGGGTGGCGCAGCGCTGTGCCTGCTGCTGGCGGTGCCGGTCGGGCTGCTGGTGGTGCGTTACAAGGGCCAACTAGCGATCTGGGCCGAACGCTTGCCGTATCTGCTCCACGCCTTGCCGGGCCTGGTAATCGCGCTGACGCTGGTGTATTTCGCCCTGCACTACGTGCCGGCGCTGTACCAGACCTCGGCATTGCTGCTGATCGCTTATGCGCTGCTGTTCCTGCCATTGGCACAGGCGCCGATTCGCACGGCACTGAACAAGGCTGCGCCGCAGCTGGAGGAAGCGGCACGCACGTTGGGGGCATCGTCATTCACCGCGTTTTGCCGGGTGACCCTGCCGATCATCTTCCCGGCACTGGGTGCGGCGTTTGCGCTGGTGTTTCTGGATGCGATGAAGGAATTGACGGCGACGCTGTTGCTCAGTCCGACCGGGCTGAACACGCTGGCGACCGAGGTTTGGGCGCATACGGCAAATGTCGAGTTCGCGGCGGCAGCGCCTTATGCGGCGTTGTTGATTGTGGTGTCGGGGTTGCCGGTGTATCTGCTGACGACGCGGATGTATCTGAGCCGCTGAAATCGCCTTCGCGAGCAAGCCCGCTCCCACAGTTTGACCGAGTCCCACCAGAGGAATGCGATCGAATGCGGGAGCGAGCCTGCTCGCGAAGGGGGAAACATCAGGCCCTGAACTGTCCCAGACTGGCCTTCAGCTGCGCCGCCAGCCCATCCAGTACCTTGCCACTGGCCGTGGTTTCCACCACCGCCTGCGCCGCTTTCTCGGCCTGGGCATGAATCGTTTCGACCCGCCCACGCACTGCCTGCGCGCCCTGCGCCTGATGCGCCGCTGCCTGCGTTGCCAGACCGATCGCCGCATGCACCTGCTCGACCGAGGCCTGCACTGACTGCTGCAACCGTGCGCTGTCGCGTAACACCAGCAAACCTTCGCTGGCCTGACGCCCCGCCTGACCGATCGCTTCTACCGCTTCACGCGCGCCCTGCTGCAACGCGACGATGTGCGCCTGAATATCGCCGGTCGAGCTCTGCGTCTTGCTCGCCAGCGCACGCACTTCATCCGCGACCACGGCAAAACCGCGCCCGGTCTCACCGGCGCGCGCCGCTTCGATCGCCGCATTCAAGGCCAGCAGGTTAGTTTGCTCGGCGATGCCGTGAATCACCGTCAGCACCACTTCAATCTGTTCACTTTGTTGCGCCAGCCGCTCGATGACTTTCGCCCCGGTGTCGACCTGTCCTGCCAGCGCCTCGATCAGGCTGCCGACTTTCGCCGAGGTACGAGTGTTTTCATCGGTGGCCTGGCGAATATCCACCACCTGCTTCAACGCCGCCTGCATGGCATGGCTTTCCGATTGCGCCTCGTCAGCCATTTGCGACAGCGCGCGCAGGCTTTCCGCCACTTCGTCACGCTGCATCCCGGCCGCTGCGTCGGCACCGGCATTGCGCAGGGTCATGGCGCCGATTTCCACACCGGTACGCTGGGCCACGTCGCCCGCCTCGCGCACGATCGGCTGCAACTTATCCACAAAGCGATTGACTGCCGAGGCCATGTCGCCGATCTCGTCCTTGCTGTTGATCTGCACGCGCTTGGTCAGGTCGCCCTCGCCTGCCGCCAGATCGTCCATCGCCGCGTTGAGCATCTTCAAGCGATTGACCACCCGGTGCCCCAGCACCACCGCCAGCAACAGCAGCACGCCGCAACCGACGAGTGCCAGGCCCATGCCGATGCGCCAGCGCAAGGTCGCGGCGGCTTCCTGCACGGTGCTGCTGGTATTGGCTTTCATCTCGGTCGCGGTGGATTGCGCCGACTGCAGGCGCGCCTGCATTGCCGTCGCGCTATCGGCAGCGGCACCCTTGAGGCTATCGCCGACCAGTTGATCGCTGCTGGCGATCAGCGCCGAGAAGCGCTGGTCGAGCGCCGCCAGATCGGTGTCCACCGAAGCCGTCGATACGCCCATCAGCACCTTGCCGATTTCCACGCCGTTGGGATTGATCGAGGCCTCGAGGTAGTAGACCGACGGATCGTTTTTCGCCGCGTCCAGCACTTTATCCAGCGCGCGTTCGCCCTGGCCCTTTTCCAGCAAGGCCTTGTTGATCGGGTTTTCGCGGTTGAGATAACGCGTCAGGTGCTGTCCGGTGGCATCGTCGTAAACCACGAACAACACGTTGGGATTGCGCTGGGCGCGACGAGCAAATTCGGACAGGGTCGGCACGTCGCTGTCCCACATGGCGCGCGGCGCCACCGAGGCGAGCAACTGAGCCATGTCATTGGCCGAGTCCTTGAGATCTTTTTCCAGTGTCGTACGCAGTTGCGCCTGCTCTTCCTTCAGACGGGAAGACAGGCCGGCGGTCAGGCGCTGCCGGGTACTTGAGGAAAGGTTATCGAGGCTTGAGGTGACTTCACGCCCGGCCTGCTCCAGCTCGCCGGAGAGCTTTTGGCTGTCAGCGCCCAGACGAGCGCCGAGATCGGCTTCCAGCGCCGTGACCGTGCTTCGTGTCAGGGCGACTGCCACCAGCACTTGCACCAAAAGGGCGATACCAAGGGTAACGAACACGGGCCGCAACAAACGGCTTTGTAACAGTGAGAGAACGGCCGACACTGTGAATCCCTCTACTTCTGACGCCATTAATTTGATGGCACTCTTGTAGGAAGATTTACAGCAAAGGTCATGCCGTCCAACAGGCATAAACGACAAAGGCCCCGATTAAGGGGCCTTTGTTTTTTACATCAACGACTTATCAAGCGAACGGATGACGCAGAACGATGGTTTCGTTGCGATCCGGGCCCGTCGAAATAATGTCGATCGGCGCGCCGATCAACTCTTCAACGCGTTTGATGTAGGCACGAGCGTTAGCTGGCAGCTCTTCCAGGGTTTTGGCACCCACGGTCGATTCGGTCCAGCCCGGCACTTCTTCGTACACAGGCTGCAGGCCCACGTAGCTGTCAGCGTCGGTCGGCGCCACGGCATTGCCTTGCGCGTCCTTGTAGCCGGTGCAGATGTTGATGGTTTCCAGACCATCGAGTACGTCCAGCTTGGTCAGGCAGATGCCCGAGATGCTGTTCACATCGATAGCGCGACGCAGGATGACGGCGTCGAACCAGCCGCAACGACGGGCACGGCCGGTGGTAGCGCCGAACTCGTGACCTTGCTTGGCCAGATGCGCACCCACGTCGTCGAACAGCTCAGTCGGGAATGGACCCGAACCGACGCGAGTGGTGTAAGCCTTGGTGATGCCCAGGATGTAGTCGAGGAACATCGGGCCAACGCCCGAACCGGTCGCCACGCCACCTGCGGTGGTGTTGGAACTGGTCACGTACGGGTAGGTACCGTGGTCGATGTCGAGCAACGAACCTTGGGCGCCTTCGAACATGATGTCTTTGCCGGCGCGACGCAGGTCGTGCAGCTCGGCAGTCACGTCGAGCATCAGCGGCTTGAGCAGCTCGGCGTATTCCTTGCACTCGGCCAGAGTCTTTTCGAACTCGATGGCCGGCTCCTTGTAGTAACCGACCAGCATGAAGTTGTGGTAATCCACCAGTTCACGCAGCTTGTCTTCGAAGCGCGGCATGTTCAGCAGGTCGCCCACGCGCAGGCCACGACGTGCAACCTTGTCTTCGTAAGCCGGGCCGATGCCGCGACCGGTGGTACCGATCTTCAGCTCGCCACGGGCTTTTTCACGGGCCTGGTCCAGCGCCACGTGGAAGGACAGAATCAGCGGGCAGGACGGGCTGATACGCAGGCGCTCGCGCACCGGTACGCCTTTCTCTTCCAGCTTGGTGATCTCACGCAGCAGCGCGTCAGGTGCAACCACCACGCCGTTGCCGATCAGGCACTGCACGCCTTCGCGCAGCACGCCCGACGGGATCAGGTGCAAGACGGTTTTCTCGCCGTCGATCACCAGGGTGTGGCCAGCGTTGTGGCCACCTTGGTAGCGCACTACGGCGGCAGCATGTTCGGTCAGCAGATCAACGATCTTGCCTTTGCCCTCATCACCCCATTGGGTGCCCAGGACTACGACATTCTTACCCATAACACTTGTCCTCATTCGCGCAAACTTGGTGCCGGCGATGGCCGGCAGGAAAACTCAAGAAGCCAGTGGCGATACTTGCCAAAGCCCGTTCTGCTGAATCAATTGCCGGTCGCAGTCCGCATCACGGGCGGCGGCCAAAGGTTGTCCAGGCAATGCCTGAACGACACGCTGACCCTCACTGCGCAACTGGCAAACCTGCTGCCAGAGTGCCGCATCCGTACTGTCAGGCATCCAGATACCGCCAGACGGTAGCTCGATCTCAGCACGCCCCAGGGTCACCAGGGTTTTCAAATCGGTAGAGAAACCGGTCGCCGGACGGGCACGACCGAAGTCGGCGCCGATGTCGTCGTAACGACCGCCCTGAGCGATGGACTGGCCCACGCCCGGGACAAACACCGCGAACACCACACCGGTGTGGTAGTGGTAGCCGCGCAGCTCGCCCAGGTCGAAGTACAGCGGCAACTCCGGGAAACGCGTCGCCAGACGATCGGCGATCTCCAGCAAATCTTCCAGCGCCGCCAGCACCGGCGCCGGTGCATTGGCCAGACGCTCACGGGCCGCACTCAGTACTTCACGGCCGCCACACAGGTCGACCAATGCCCGCAGCATGCCGGACAGATCGGCCGGCAGGCCTTCGGTCAAGGTAATGACCTCGTCGATGGCCTTGCGTTGCAACGCATCAAACAACTGCTGCTCGACTTCACCGGACAGACCGGCGGCACGCGCCAGACCACGGTAGATGCCGACATGGCCAAGGTCCATGTGCACATCCGGCACATCGGCCAGTTGCAGCATGGCCAGCATCAGGCTGATGACTTCAACGTCGCTGCTCGGGCTGGCATCGCCGTACAGCTCGGCACCCAGTTGAATCGGGCTGCGCGAGGACGACAGTGCACGCGGCTGGGCATGCAGCACGCTGCCGGCGTAGCACAGACGGCTCGGACCTTCGCGACGCAGGGTGTGCGCATCGATGCGCGCCACTTGCGGCGTGATGTCGGCACGGAACCCCATCTGCCGACCCGACTGCGGGTCGATGACCTTGAAGGTACGCAGATCCAGGTCCTGGCCCGCACCGGTCAGCAGGGATTCCAGGTACTCGATATGGGGAGTCACGACAAACTCGTAACCCCAGCTCTGGAACAGATCCAACACCTGACGACGCGCGACTTCAATGCGCGCCGCTTCCGGTGGCAGTACTTCTTCGATGCCATCTGGCAGCAGCCAGCGGTCTACCGTTGCCATTACGCCATTCCCCTTTGATCCGGGCGGCCAGCCTGCGGGCGAGCCTTGAGTGAAGCAGAAAATGACCGATCCGTTCAAAACGCACGCGCATGAACGACGCGGCGAAAGGCCTGTTACCGGCTTCGCCCATCACTTTCCTCGAAAAACGCTCGGGCCATTCAACCCGATGCCTGCAACAAAAAACAGCAATCAAACGTGCAGACGCAAAAAAGCCGGGAATTTCCCGGCTGCCGCATCATACACACGTTTTCCCAAAGGATCACCCCGCCCGAGGTTTTAGCCGCCGGGCGGAATGATTCAGGTCAACATCGTATCAAGGCTTGGACTTTTCCAGGTAATGGAAGAAGTCGCTGCTTGGGTCGAGAACCATGACGTCGGATTTGTTCGCGAAGCTTTCACGGTAGGCACGCAGGCTACGGTAGAAACCGTAGAACTCCTGATCCTGACCGTAGGCCTTGGAGTAGATCGCAGCGGCCTGGGCATCGCCATCACCGCGAATCTCTTCGGACTCACGATAGGCTTCAGCCAGCAGCACGCGGCGTTGACGATCGGCGTCGGCACGGATGCCTTCGGCCAGCTCGTTACCCTTGGCGCGGTGCTCGCGAGCTTCACGCTCACGCTCGGTGCTCATACGTTCGAACACGCTGCGGTTCACTTCTTTCGGCAGATCGATGGCCTTGACCCGGACATCGACGACTTCGATACCCAGCTCTTTTTCCGCCATCTTGTTCAGCGACGCGGTGATGTCAGCCATCAGCGCATCACGCTCACCCGACACCACTTCGTGCAGGGTGCGCTTGCCGAACTGGTCACGCAGACCGGATTCCAGACGTCGGGACAGACGCTCGTCGGCGATCTGCTTGAGGCCGGAAGTCGCGGTGTAGAAGCGCTCGGCATCTTTCACCCGCCACTTGGCGTAGGCATCGACCATCACGGCTTTCTTTTCCAGGGTCAGGAAGCGCTGTGTCGGTGCATCCAGCGTCATCAGACGTGCGTCGAATTTACGCACCTGGTTAACGTAAGGCACTTTCACATGCAGGCCCGGCTGGACATCGGCCTGAACCACACGACCGAATTGCAGCAGCACCGCGCGCTCGGTCTGAGCCACGATATAGAAGCAGTTCCAGCCCACCAGCACCACGACAACGCCAACGATCAGGGCGATCAGCGATTTATTGCTCATCAGCGGGTCTCCCTTGTACGTGTCTGCGGCAGGTCACTGACATGCGGCGCGACGTCCGTGTTGTTGCTGGCGGCGGCAGAACCGGTTACCGGTGCATTGCTGCCCGAACTGTTCTGGATCATTTTGTCCAACGGCAGGTAAAGCAGATTGCTCTGGCCGTTTTTGTTGCCGGTCACGAGTACCTTGCTGGTATTGCTGAAGACTTCCTGCATGGTGTCCAGGTACAGACGCTGACGGGTGACTTCAGGGGCCTTGCGATACTCGGCGACCAGTTTGGTAAAGCGATCCGCCTCACCCTTGGCGCGCGAAACCGTTTCGTCGCGGTAACCGTTGGCATCCTCGAGGATACGCTGGGCCTGACCACGGGCTTCCGGCACGACACCGTTGGCGTAGGTTTCCGCCTGGTTGCGCGAACGCTGCTCGTCTTCACGGGCGCGGATCACGTCGTCGAAGGCTTCCTGCACTTCACGCGGTGCCGCTGCGCTCTGTACGTTGACCTGAGTGACGGTGATACCAGTGCGATAGGTATCGAGGAAACGTTGCAGACGCTCCTTGATTTCGCTGGCCATCAATTCACGACCTTCGGTCAGCACCTGGTCCATGGCGGTTGAACCCACCACGTGGCGCAGGGCGCTGTCGGTCGCATGCTGCAGGCTGATTTCCGGCTGATCGACGTTCAGCACGAAGTCCTGCAGGTTGCTGATCTTGTACTGCACGGTCAGCGGCACTTCGACGATGTTCTCGTCTTCGGTCAGCATCTGGCCCTGCTTGGTGTAGGCACGCTCACGCGTGACGTTTTCCATGTACTTCTTGTCGATCGGCGGGAAGTAGATGTTCAGGCCGGGGCCGACAGTCTCGTAGTACTTGCCGAAGCGCAGCACCACGGCTTGCTCCTGCTCGTCGACCACATAGACCGCGCTGTACAGCCAGACAGCCGCCAGCACGACGAGGCCGATGCCGAGCAGACCGCCGAAGCCGCCACCACTCCTGCCCGAACCACCGCCGTCATCACCACCGCGTTTTTTACCACCACCGAACAACCCGTTCAGGCTTTCCTGCAGCTTTCGGAAGGCCTCGTCGAGATCCGGTGGCCCCTTGCGGTCGCCGTTATTGCGGCGCTTGCCACCCCAAGGATCCTGATTATTCGAGTTGCCACCCGGCTCATTCCAAGCCATAGCGCTCTCCATCTGATAAAGCAAAGACGCACCCACGGCGCGCCGACCAATGCTACAGAATGCCTGCCGTTGCGGCACAACCGCTTTGCCAGGCTTTTATTGCAAAGTGTGTTGCTCGATGAATTCCATCGGCTGCAATCCTTCGCGGCTTACCAGTCGATTCAACTCGACACGGGGCAAACGAACGGCCAGCAGGCAGATGCCTTCTTCGTCATGCTCTTCTTTCTGTACCGCACCGAGTTCGAAGAACTGCGCACGCAGTCGAGCGAACCGTTGCGGCAAGCGCAATGTCCCCACAAACAAATCACTGCCCAGCAACTCGGCAATGGCTTGCTCAAGCAATTCCAGACCTGCGCCATCGCGCGCCGACAGCCAGACCCGCTGCGGTTTGCCATCGGCATCGCGCTGGATCTGTGGCTCAACGCCTTCAAGCAAATCGAGTTTGTTGTATACCTCGAGGATCGGCAAGTCCTGGGCTCCGATCTCGCCCAGTACCACCATCACCTGCTCGATCTGCAACATGCGATCCGGTTCGGCCGCATCGATCACGTGCAACAGCAGGTCGGAATTGCTCGACTCTTCGAGCGTAGACCGAAATGCTTCGACCAGCTTGTGCGGCAAGTGTCGAATGAACCCTACCGTGTCCGCCAGAACGATCGGCCCCAGGTCGTCCAGTTCCAGACGGCGCAGGGTCGGGTCGAGGGTGGCGAACAATTGGTCGGCCGCGTACACCTCGGACTTGGTCACGTTATTGAACAGCGTGGATTTGCCGGCGTTGGTATAGCCCACCAGAGACACGGTAGGGATATCCGCGCGGGAACGACCGCGTCGCGATTGCTCGCGCTGGCTGCGCACTTTTTCCAGACGACCCTTGATCTGACGCAGACGAACCCGCAGCAGGCGCCGGTCGGTTTCGAGCTGGGTTTCACCCGGGCCACGCATGCCGATACCGCCACCCTGACGCTCAAGGTGAGTCCAGCCGCGAACCAGGCGGGTGCTCATGTGATCAAGCTGGGCCAGTTCTACCTGGAGCTTGCCTTCATGGGTACGGGCGCGCTGAGCGAAGATATCGAGAATCAGGCCGGTACGGTCGATCACGCGACACTCGAAAACACGTTCGAGGTTACGTTCCTGACTGGGCGTGAGAATGTGATTGAAAATCACCAGATCAGCCTTTTCGGCATGGACCAGGTCGCGTAATTCCTCGACCTTGCCGCTGCCAATCAGGAATTTGGCGGTTGGCCGATGACGCGGTACGTTAAAAAACGCAACGGTCTCGGCGCCCGCCGAATTAGCCAATTCCTGAAACTCCTGCGGATCTTCGCGCGCCTCAGGGTCCTGACCTTCCAAGTGAACGAGGATGACTCGCTCACCACCACCGTGGCGCTCAAAGAACAAAGGAGGCTCCTATCAGGCGTTACCTGGCTCAGCGTCACCCGCATCGGATTCGGTTGCGCTAGGCAGACGAATTGGACGTACTGGCACGACTGTCGAGATAGCGTGTTTGTAAACCATCTGGCTGACGGTGTTTTTCAGCAGGATAACGAACTGGTCGAACGACTCGATCGTGCCTTGCAGTTTGATACCGTTGACCAGGTAGATGGAAACCCCAACTTTCTCTTTACGTAAAGTATTCAAGTAAGGGTCTTGTAGCGAATGCCCTTTTGACATGTGCCGCACTCCTTTAAGGATTCAATAATAAAAATAGGTAATTCAGATGGCTTTGGCCGCCACACCCCCAAGGATAGACGGCAATTGCAAGGACTCAGCTCAATATGGAGATGGTCCCAAGGTATTTCAAGGCGCGTGGCAGATTGTCGCAATCAAGACTGTCCAGCCAGTGCAGTTCTTCCCAGCTGCGCAGCCAGGTGAACTGGCGCTTGGCCAATTGACGCGTGGCAATGATGCCGCGTTCCTGCATTTCAGCTAACGACAGCTTGCCATCCAGGTAGTCCCAGACTTGGCGGTAGCCTACCGCACGTATAGACGGCAACCCGGAATGCAGGTCACTTCTTTTACGCAGGGCTACGACCTCGTCGATGAACCCCTGTTCCAGCATATTTGTGAATCTTTGTTTAATGCGCTCGTGCAGTACCTGACGATTTGCCGGAGCAATGGCCAAGTTCGCGACAGTATAGGGCAATTGTTGCCGTCCCGAAGCGGCTGCTTCAGTACTTTGCGCAGATTGTTGCTGACGCAGGGCAGTCATGCTCTGACCGCTGACCCGATAAACCTCCAGCGCCCGACTCAGGCGCTGCGGATCGTTCGGATGAATGCGTGCCGCCGACACCGGATCGATGATCGCCAGTTGATCGTGCAGGGCTTGCCAGCCAAGGCGTGCAGCCTCTTCTTCGATCTGCGCACGGATCTCGGGATCCGCCGCCGGCATGTCCGCCAGGCCATCAACCAACGCCTTGTAATAGAGCATGGTGCCGCCAACCAGCAGCGGAATTTTCCCGCGTGCGGTGATTTCAGCCATGGCTTGCAGGGCATCGCGGCGGAAATCCGCAGCCGAATAGGCCTCGGCCGGATCAAGAATGTCGATCAACCGGTGCGGAAACTCGGCCAGCAATTCTTTGGAAGGTTTGGCGGTGCCGATGTCCATGCCGCGATAGACCAGCGCCGAGTCGACACTGATCAGCTCGCACGGCAGCACCTTGGTCAACTCGATGGCCAGGTCGGTCTTGCCCGCAGCGGTCGGGCCCATCAGGAAAATCGCTGGAGGAAGCTGGCTCATCAACGACCGCGCAGGAACAGTTTGTCCAGATCGTCCAGGCCCAGCTGGGTCCAGGTCGGTCGGCCATGGTTGCATTGTCCGCTGCGCTCGGTGTTTTCCATGTCGCGCAGCAGGCCGTTCATTTCCGGCAAAGCCAGGCGCCGGTTGGCACGGATCGCGCCGTGGCAGGCCATGGTCCCGAGCAGTTCGTTCAGGTGTGCCTGAATCCGGTCGCTGGTGCCGTATTCCATCAGGTCCGACAGCACGTCACCCACCAGCCGATTGGCCTCGGCCTGCTTGAGCAGCGCCGGAATCTGGCGGATCGCCAATGTTTCCGGGCCCAGACGCTGCAGCTCGAAGCCCAGTTTCTGGAACCATGCAGCGTGTTCTTCAGCGCAATCGGCCTCTCGCTGACTGACCGCCAGCGACTCCGGCACCAACAGCGGCTGACCGCTGAGACCTTCGCTGGCCATGGCGATTTTCAGGCGTTCGTACATGATCCGCTCGTGCGCGGCGTGCATGTCCACCAGCACCAGCCCCTGAGCGTTCTCGGACAGAATGTAGATGCCCTTGAGCTGCGCCAGCGCGTAACCGAGCGGCGGAATATCTTCCTGACCGGCTGGCAGCGCGTTGGCATTCGCTTCCGGCAACGGTGCGAAGAACTCGCGGTAAGCAGCTTGTGCCTCGGCGGCCGGCACAGCCGACTGCGGACGCGGCGTGTACTGATACTGATAAGCGCCGCCAGCGCTGGCGCCCGACGAGGTGTTGAACACCGGTTGCGCCTGCGGCTGTTCCAGCAGCGCGTTGGCCGCCAGACGCATTTCGCCCTGCGGGCCGAACTCGCCGGCCTCGATGCCGCTTGGACGCACCACAGCGGTGGTGACAGAGCCGGCCAGTTGATCTTCCGGACGCACATCGCCCAACGCGCGGTGCAATGTGCCGTAAAGGAAGTCATGCACCATGCGTCCGTCACGGAAGCGCACTTCGTGCTTGGTCGGGTGCACGTTGACGTCCACCGCCGCCGGATCGACCTCGAAAAACAGCGCGAAGGTCGGATGACGGCCATTGAACAGCACATCGCGATAAGCCTGACGCACCGCGTGGGCCACCAGTTTGTCGCGTACCGCACGGCCGTTCACGAAGAAATACTGCAAGTCCGCCTGACTGCGGTTGAAGGTCGGCAACCCGACCCAGCCCCACAAGTGCATACCATTGCGCTCGATCTCGATCGGCAGCGCCTGCTCAAGGAAGCCCGAACCGCAGATCGCCGCCACACGCCGGGCGCGGGCCGCATCATCGTGGGCCTCGTGCAGGCTAAGGATGGTCTTGCCGTTGTGGCGCAGATGGAAGGCCACGTCGAAACGCGCCAGCGCCAGACGCTTGATCACTTCTTGCAGGTGATCGAATTCGGTTTTTTCGGTCTTGAGAAACTTGCGCCGCGCCGGCGTATTGAAAAACAGGTCGCGCACTTCCACCGACGTACCGACCGGATGCGCCGCCGGCTGCACCCGAGGCGCCATGTCGCGACCTTCGGTTTCGACCTGCCAGGCCTGATCGGCGTCGCGGGTGCGCGAGGTCAGGGTCAGGCGCGCCACGGAGCTGATCGACGCCAGTGCTTCACCACGGAAGCCCAGGCTCATCACCTGCTCCAGATCTTCGAGATTGCGAATCTTGCTGGTGGCGTGACGCGCCAGCGCCAGCGGCAGGTCGTCGGCGGAAATGCCGCTGCCATCGTCACGCACCCGCAGCAGCTTGACGCCTCCTTGCTCGACATCGACATCGATGCGTTTGGCACCGGAGTCGAGACTGTTTTCCAGCAACTCCTTGATCACCGAAGCCGGGCGCTCGACCACCTCGCCGGCGGCGATCTGGTTCGCCAGCCGCGGGCTGAGCAGTTCGATGCGTGCGGCGTTCAACACCTGATTCATTCTTTGGACGCCAGTTCGGTGCCGGGAATGGTCAGGTGCTGGCCGATCTTCAGCTCATCGCTGCTGAGGTTGTTGGCACTGCGCAGCGTCGCGGGGGACACCTGATAACGCACGGCGATCATCGCCAGCGTCTCGCCCGGGCTCACGCGGTGATCGCGCGGGCCTTGGGCGATCTTGCCGGAGTCACGCAGCCAGGCGATGTAGGTGCCCGGTGGCGGATTCTGCTGGAAGAACTGGCGCACGCCGCTGCTGATCGAACGCGCCAGCGCCTGCTGGTGGCTTGAAGCCGAGAGTTTGTTCGCTTCGTTGGCGTTGGAGATGAATCCGGTTTCGACGAGGATCGACGGGATGTCCGGCGACTTCAACACCATGAACCCGGCCTGCTCCACGCGCTGCTTGTGCAACGGAGTCACGCGACCGATGTTGGTCAGGACTTTCTGGCCGACGTTGAGGCTGGAGGTCAGCGAAGCGGTCATCGACAGGTCAAGCAGTACGCCGGCGAGCATGCGGTCCTTGTCGTCGAGGCTGACATTGCCGGCACCACCGATCAGGTCGGAACGGTTTTCGCTGTCGGCCAGCCAACGGGCAGTCTCCGACGTCGCGCCGCGATCAGACAGTGCAAACACCGAGGCACCGAAGGCTGCTGCAGACGGCGCGGCGTCAGCATGGATCGAAACAAACAGGTCGGCGCCCTTCTTGCGGGCAATTTCGGTACGGCCGCGCAACGGGATGAAGTAGTCACCGGTACGGGTCAGCTCGGCGCGGAAACCTTTCATGCCGTTGACCTGACGCTGCAGCTCGCGGGCGATCTGCAGCACCACGTCTTTCTCACGCTGGCCGCGCGAGCCGGACGCACCCGGGTCTTCGCCGCCGTGACCGGCGTCGATCACCACAATGATGTCGCGCTTGCCGGCCGGGGCCGGTGGCAACTTGATCGCCGGTTCAGACGGTGTCACCGGCACTGCCGGCACGGTGGCGACCGATGGCGTCGGGGCAGGCGGTGGCGCGGCATCAGCCGGATTGTCGAACAGGTCGACCACCAGACGGTTGCCATATTGCGCGTTCGGCGCCAGCGAGAAACTTTTCGGGGTGACGGCTTTTTTCAGGTCGATGACCACCCGCAGATCGGTCGGCGTGCGCTGGGCCGAGCGCATCGCGGTGATCGGCGTGTTAGCAGTCGAGACCTTTAACGGCGCCCCCAGGGTGGCGCCATTGATGTCGATCACCAGCCGATCCGGTGCGGTCAGGGTGAAGACGCTGTGCTGCACCGGACCGCTCAGGTCGAAGACCAGTCGCGTGTTGTCCGGCGCCCGCCACAGGCGCACGCTGTTGACCTTTGTCTCGGCCACAGCGTTGACGGTTACTGCCATCAACATCAGTCCAACGGCAGCCACCAACGCGCGAAAGCGCATACCTAACCCCATCATTTAATTGGATTCCAATGCCAAAGCGGCACACCAGGCCTCGCCACGCGAGCCCTGGGATAAAATTTTCAGCGAACGCCCGCTGTCTTGCGGGCTAATGGTAATGGTCAGGTCAGGCTTTGGCAAAAAGCCTGCACCTTTATCGGGCCACTCGATCAGGCACAGGGCATCGTCTTCGAAATAGTCGCGGATGCCGAGAAACTCCAGCTCCTCCGGATCGACCAGGCGATACAGGTCGAAGTGGAAGGCACGCACGTCGCCGATCTCGTAGGGTTCGACCAGGGTGAAGGTCGGACTTTTTACCGCGCCGACATGCCCCAACCCACGAATGATGCCCCGCGACAGGGTGGTTTTGCCCATGCCCAGATTGCCTTCCAGGAAAATCAGGCCGTGGCCCTGGGTAATGCGGGCGATCCGTGCGCCAAAGTCGCTCATGGCCTGTTCATCGGCCAGGTACAGGGTTACTTCAGACACGGTGCATGCTCCTCCAACAACTGACGAATGACTGGAATCAGATCACTGGCCGCCAGTCCACGGCCGAATTTACCTTGTTGCGCGCCGGCATTGGCGTGCAGCCAGACTGCCAGGCACGCGGCATCGAAGCCGTTCATACCCTGCGCCAACAGCGCCCCGGTCAAGCCGGCGAGCACATCACCCAAGCCAGCAGTGGCCATTGCCGGATGGCCTTGATGACACAGCGCCAGACGCCCATCGGGGTGGGCGATCAGGCTGCCGGCGCCTTTGAGCACGACGACGGCCGAGTATTTTTTGCTCAACGCCCGCGCGGCGGCCGGACGATCTGCCTGCACCTCGGCAGTGCTGATCCCTAACAGGCGCGCCGCCTCGCCCGGATGCGGGGTGATCACGCATTCCTTGGGCAGACTGACAAATCCGCTCGCCAGCAGATTCAATGCGTCGGCGTCCCACACCTGTGGCAGCGGCGCATTGGCGGCAGCGGACAACAGTGCCCGCCCCCAACTCGCCTGTCCGAGTCCCGGACCAACCACCAGCACCGAAACCTTTTCCAGCAGCCCCATCAACTGATTGGCCGACGACGTGCCGAGCACCATGACTTCCGGCATCCGCGTCAGCGCTGCCGGGACATGTTCCGCACGGGTTGCCAGCGACACCATGCCCGCGCCGCTGCGCAAGGCCGTTTCGCTACTGAGCAGAATCGCCCCGCCAAAACCCTGATCGCCACCGATCAGCAGCAAATGCCCGAAGCGCCCTTTGTGTGCCGCGGGCGCACGCGGGGCCAATCGTGGAAGATTAGCCGCCGAGAGACGCAGAGCGCTGACAGGAATGTCACGGTAGATGTCGGCGGCGGCTTGCAGATCGTTAAACACCAACGCCCCGACCTGATCCGCCGCATCCCCGGTGAACAGGCCGAGCTTCAAGCCGATGAAAGTCACGGTAAGGTCAGCGTGAACCGCAATGCCGAGGACATGTCCAGTATCGGCAGACAGCCCGGAAGGAATATCCACCGCCACCACCGGCAGGCCACTGGCATTGATCGCCTTGATCGCAGCGGCATACGGCTCACGGACATCGCCGGCCAGCCCGGTGCCGAGCAAGGCATCGACAATCACCCCGCGCAGCTCGCTTTGCGCAGCCCAGCTCTGCACGGCGACGCCATCGCTGATGGCCTGCGCATAAGCCTGCGCCGCGTCGCCCTGCAAGCGTTGCGGATCACCGACTGCGAGCACCCGCACCGCCCACCCGGCCCGGTGCGCCAGCGCGGCGATCAGAAAACCATCGCCGGCGTTGTTGCCATGCCCGGCAAGCACCGTCATTTCGCTCGCCGACGGCCATTGCCGCACCAATGCGCGCCAGGTCGCGTGCGCGGCGCGCTGCATCAATTCGAAGCCCGGCGTACCCGCAGCGATCAGCCGCGCATCGAGTGCTCGCACCTGTGCGGCGCCATACAGCGCGTCGGGTAATTGATCTTTCGTGTGCGGCATGCGTCTTCGGGCTCCGATGTCTGGCAGAATTATACGCACCTCAGCTCCGGTTTCTCTCGCCTCATGTCCGCCATCACCACAGATCTGCCCGCCCTCGCCCAATCGATCAAGGATTGGGGCCGCGAGCTGGGCTTCCAGCAAGTCGGCATCAGCGGTCTGGACCTGGCCGAGCATGAGCAGCACCTGGAGCGCTGGCTCGCCGCCGGCTACCACGGCGAAATGGATTACATGGGCGCCCACGGCAGTAAACGCTCGCATCCGGAGCAACTGGTTCCGGGTACGTTACGCGTGGTTTCGCTGCGCATGGACTACCTGCCCGGCGACACGCAAATGGCGCAAATGCTCGCGCAACCGGAGAAAGCCTACGTTTCGCGTTATGCCTTGGGCCGCGATTACCACAAATTGATCCGTAAACGTGTGCAGCAATTGGCTGACAGGATTCAATCCGAGATCGGCCCGTTCGGTTTTCGCGCCTTCGTCGACAGCGCCCCGGTGCTGGAAAAAGCCATCGCCGAGCAGGCCGGGCTGGGCTGGATCGGCAAAAATACCCTGGTGCTGAACCGCAAGGCCGGCAGCTATTTCTTCTTGAGCGAACTGTTTGTCGATCTGCCGCTGCCGGTGGACGAACCGCACAGCAGCGAACATTGCGGGCGCTGCACGGCGTGCCTGGACATCTGCCCGACCAACGCCTTCGTCGGCCCCTATGTGCTGGACGCCCGGCGCTGCATCTCCTACCTGACCATCGAACTGAAAAACGCCATCCCCGAAGACCTGCGCCCACTGATCGGCAACCGCGTATTCGGCTGCGACGACTGCCAGATCGTCTGCCCGTGGAACCGCTTCGCCCGACCCTCCGGGGAAAGCGATTTCAAGCCCCGGCACAACCTGGACAACGCCGAACTGGCGGAGCTGTTCATGTGGGACGAGGACAAATTTCTCAGCAGCACCGAAGGCTCACCGCTGCGCCGCGCCGGTTACGAGCGCTGGCTACGCAATCTGGCAGTCGGGCTGGGCAACGCGCCGTCGAGCATTCCGGTGCTGGAAGCCTTGAAGGCGCGCCGTGACTACCCATCAGAGCTGGTGCGTGAACATGTTGAGTGGGCGCTGAAACAGCACGCTGAACGCCGTAATTGAGGCTATGCCGGCTTTCTCCACTTGGCTGTGCGCCCCTTACCTGTCGGCTCAATCAGCCCTTCTGCTTTCAGTGATCGTAAAACCAGGCGCACTGTATCGCGACTGACTCCCGGACAGGACTCTTCAATTTCCGAGATGGAAAAAGGGAGGACTCGCTTCAAGGCTTCGTCTCTGATTCGGTCGCTTTTACCACCTCGACGCTTCTCAATCGTACCCACTCGCTCTTCGAACTCTTTGTACGCTCTAAGCAATGCCCCCCAAAAATAATCCATCCATGGCCGAACATCATGCGTGCCCTCGTGCCATCCCTGAGAACTCAGTTCGAGTGTTGCGTAATAGCCCTCCTTTGACTCCTCGAATATCCGTTCAAGACTGATAAATCGCCCGACTCGGTAATCAAATTGATAGAGCAGCAGCAATGTCAGCAGACGAGCGACGCGACCATTTCCGTCAGAGAAGGGGTGTATGCAAAGGAAGTCGAGGACCGTAAGCGGCACTAAAACCAAAGGGTCAGCCAGATTCAATGCCAGCGCCCGGTGGTAATGCCCCAGGGTTTCAGTCACCGCAATAGGGGTCATATGAGCAGGAACAGGTTGGAAGCGAATCCGCGATGAACCATCGGCATGACGCTCGATGATGTCGTTGTTCATCGCCTTCCATTCACCACCATCCTGAGGTAGATAGCGGTAAAGAAGACTGTGTAATTGTCTAAGTACACCTTCGGAAAATGGCATCCCATCGGCAGATTCATGGATGAGTGACAGTGCGTCCCGATAGCCAGCAATTTCCTGTTCGGATCGGCTCTTGGGATCAGTGTTTTTGCTCATCAGTGACTTCAGCCGCGCTGGCGCGACAGTTATACCCTCCAGTCGGTTAGATGACTCCGTGGATTCGATTACGGCTATCTGCGTAAGCCCTTGGAGGACCTGCGGCGATTGAGCAACGAACAGTTGTTGCTTACCCCGAAACTCTCCCAATGCACGAAGCGTCGCAATCTGAAGACCGTCGAAGCGCAAGGCGTCAAGAAATTCCGGGGTGAGTGAGTGCATGATTCAGGCAGCCGTCTAAATGAGGTAAAAAGACTTAAATAGGGTATTTCATGACAAAATACCCCTTTTAGGCTTTATTTTTACCCTTTTTTAAAGGCGCAGCATCTATTCAACATTCCCGACAGAATATTTCCACGCGCCCGCCAGCGTGACGTCAAGGTGCGTCGTTATAAACGAACTTGGGCATTTCCCAGTGGAAACGAATGGCCAGCAACCGCAACAGAAAACCGCCGAACAGGGTAATCAGAATCGCCTGTTCGCTCGGCACATTCAGGTACAGGCAGAGCATGTAGCACCACGCGGCGGCGAACGAGACGCTGGCGTACAGCTCGCGGCGGAAGATCAGCGGGATGTCGTTGCAGAAGATGTCACGCAGGATGCCGCCGAAGACGCCGGTGATCACACCGCTGACCGAGGCCACCAGCATGCCGTGGCCCATTTCCAGAGCGGTCATGCAGCCGATCAGGGTGAACGCCACCAGACCGACCGCATCAAGCACCAGAAACAGTGAGCGCAGATGACGCATCCAGCGTGCGGTGAATACAGTGAGCATCGCGGCGGCCGAAGTCAGCACCAGGTATTCCGGGTGCTTGACCCACGTCAGCGGATAATGCCCGAGTAACACATCGCGCACCGAACCGCCGCCCAATGCCGTGACGCAGGCGATCAACACCACCCCGAACCAGTCCATGCCGCGCCGCCCGGCAGACAGCGCGCCGGTCATGGCTTCAGCGGTAATGGCGATCAGATAGAGCATCAGCAACATGGCGGCGGTCCTGGCAGGAAGGCGCGCAGTCTAGCCATTTCAGCGCCGCACCAGAAGGGGGCGCGCTCCGGGATGCATTTCTGACTTGAATCTTACGGGACTCTGACGCCCTCTTCGCGAGCAAGCCCGCTCCCACAGGGGGAACGCATTCCAAATGGTGGGAGCGGGCTTGCTCGCGAAGACGTCAGGGCAGACACCCCTCAATCAGAACTTGATGAAATGCTTGCGGTAGTGCTGCAGCTCGGCGATCGACTCGCGGATGTCGTCCAGCGCCAGGTGAGTGCTGCCCTTCTTGAAGCTGTCGCGCACGTCCGGTGCCCAGCGTGCGGCCAGCTCTTTGAGCGTCGACACGTCGAGGTTGCGGTAGTGAAAGTAGCTTTCCAGCGCCTTCATGTGGGTATAAAGGAAGCGGCGATCCTGGCAGATGCTGTTGCCGCAGATCGGCGACTTGCCTTTCGGTACCCATTTTTCCAGGAAAGCGATGGTTTCGGCCTCCGCCTCGGCCATGCTGATACGGCTGTCACGCACGCGCTGGGTCAGGCCCGAGTTGCCGTGGGTGCGGGTGTTCCACTCGTCCATGCGGGCGAGCACTTCGTCACTGTGGTGAATGGCGATCACCGGGCCTTCGGCCAGGGTGTTCAGGTCACTGTCGGTGACGATGGTGGCCATTTCGATGATGACGTCGTTTTCCGGATCCAGACCGGTCATTTCCAGGTCGATCCAGATCAGGTTCTGCGGGTTTTGCATATTCGGGCTCCTAGGCAATGCTGCGCAGTTTAGCCTAGGCCGGTGCCCGGGCGTGCTAAACTCGCGGCCGTTTTACCTAATCGCTGCATTCTTCAGACGGAACACCCATGGCCAAACGCCAACTCAATCGTCGTCAAAACTGGCGCATCGAAAAGATTCAGGGCGAGCGCGCCGCCCGCGCCGCCAAACGCGAGTCCTCGGCGGTCGAAGCCCTCGAGGGCGGCGACCTCGGCCCCGAGCAACACGGCCTGGTGATCGCCCACTTCGGTGTGCAGGTCGAAGTCGAGGCTGTGGACGGCGAACAGGCCGGCCAGGTTTTCCGTTGCCACTTGCGCGCCAACCTGCCGGCGCTGGTGACCGGTGATCGGGTGGTCTGGCGCGCCGGCAACCAGGGCATCGGGGTGATCGTCGCGCAATTGCCGCGCAACACCGAACTCTGCCGCCCGGACAGCCGTGGCCAGCTCAAGCCGGTCGCCGCCAACGTCGACATGATCGTCATCGTCTTCGCACCCCTGCCCGAGCCGCATGCCAACCTGATCGACCGCTACCTGGTCGCCGCCGAACACGCCGGCATCCGCCCGTTGCTGTTGCTGAACAAGTTCGACCTGATCGACGAGCAGAACGCCCCGGCACTCAACGCCCTGCTGGCGGTGTACCGCACGCTGGGTTATCCGGTGCTGGAAGTCTCGGCGCATCACGGCAATGGCATGGAACAGCTGCAGAAGCAGCTCGACGGGCGCATCAGCGTGTTCGTCGGCCAGTCCGGCGTCGGCAAGTCGTCGCTGGTCAACAGCCTGCTGCCGGAAGTCGAGACCCGCGTCGGCCCGTTGTCGGAGCTGTCCGGTCAGGGCACGCACACCACGACCACCGCACGCCTGTTCCACTTCCCGGGCGGCGGCGAGTTGATCGACTCCCCGGGTATCCGTGAGTTCGGTCTGGGCCACGTCAGCCGCGCCGACGTCGAAGCCGGTTTCATCGAGTTCAACGACCTGCTCGGCACCTGCCGCTTCCGCGACTGCAAGCACGATCGCGAACCCGGTTGCGCACTGCTCAAGGCCTTGGAAGACGGCCGCGTGCAGCAGCAGCGGATGAACAGCTACCGCTCGATCATCGCCAGCCTGCCGGAAAACGGCTACTAAACATCTGCACCGGCAGCCTCTCGCCCGAGGGCTGCCGGATGTCGGACCGCGCCTGACAAATCCTCGATTCCGTTAAACGTCAGACTCTTCTGACAGACTCGTTCGCACCTGTTTGCAGGACATTTCTCTTTCACCGCCCAGCCCTTGTAGGCTCGCGTCAGATGCCTAGATTGGGGTCCTCCTTCGCACCTTCGCGACCTTCGAGGAACCCCATGCAGACCTACCATTTGTTCATCAGCCATTCGTGGAACTACGCCCACGCTCACGACAATCTGGTACGCCTGCTCGGCGCCAGACCGGATTTCAGTTTCAAGAATTTTTCCGTGCCGCCGCACAACCCGATCATGGGCGCGCAGACCGACAAGCAACTCGAAGAAGCCATCGAGAACAAGATTCGCCCGTGCTCGGCGGTGCTGATCATGGCCGGGATGTATTCGACTTACAGCAAGTGGATCAACAAGGAAATCGAGATCGCCAAGCGCATGGGCAAAGTGATCATCGCGATCAAGCCGTTCGGCGCCGAGCGTATTTCCAGCGTCGTGCGTGACGCGGCGCACGCCGAGTGCGCGTGGAACACCAACAGCATCATCGGTGCGATCCGTCAGCACACGGCGGTGTAACCATGCGCAAGGGACTGTTTATCGGCATCAACCACTACGACCACGTCTCGCCCTTGAGCGGCTGTAACAACGACGCCATGGCCATGGCGTCGGTGCTGGAACGTCATGCCAACGGGCGACCGAACTTCAGCAGCAAAGTGCTGACTTCAGCCGAAGAAAAACTCACGCTCAGCCACATGAAACAGCAGATCCAGAGCCTGTTCTCAGGCGATTGTGACGTGGCACTGCTGTACTTCGCCGGCCATGGTCAGTTTGACACCAGCATCGACGAAGGACTCCTGATTCCCCAGGACTATCAGCCTGGCGGAGACGGGATCCGCATCAGCGACATTCTGGAGTGGGCGGACAAGGCCCCGCACATCAAGAACAAAATCATCATTCTCGATTGCTGCCAGGCCGGCGCAGCAGGCGCCATGCGCAATCTGCGTGGCGGCAGCAGTGTGATCGGCGAAGGCATGACCATTCTCACGGCCTGCAAAAAAGAGCAGTACGCCCTGGAAAGTCGCGGTCATGGCGTATTCACGGATCTGTTGCTGCAAGCGCTGCACGGTGGCGCTGCCAACGTACTCGGCAAGGTCACCCCCGGTAGCGTTTACTCGTTTGTCGACAATGCGCTGGGCGCCTGGGAACAGCGTCCGGTGTTCAAGACCAATGTCTCGCAGTTCGTACCGCTGCGCGAAGTCGCGCCGCTGATTGCCGAGGAAACCTTGCGCAAACTCAAGGACTGGTTCCCGGAGCCGAGCTTCGTTTTCAGACTCGATCCCAGCTACGAGCCCACCGAAGCACTGTTCGACCCCGAACACGGCGACATCTTCAAGCAACTGCAAATGTGCAATCGCCACAGCCTGATCGAACCGGTGGATGCCGAGCACATGTACTACGCCGCGCTCCACTCCACCGGCTGCCGTCTCACCGCACTTGGCGCCTATTACCGCGAACTCGCCATAAAAGGACACTTCTGATGCCCGTATTCATCAGCTACCGCCACATCGATCGCCCGCAAGCCATGGCAATCAATGCGCAATTGATGCAGGCCAACATCAAGACCTACCTCGACGTACTCGACCCGGAATCGCAGACCACCGACGACATCACCGGGGTTATCACCCGCAACATCACCGAATGCACACACCTGCTGGCGGTGGTTTCGGAGAAAACCGCACTGTCGTGGTGGGTGCCGTTCGAAATCGGCGAAGCGACCATCAGCAACCGCCGGATCTGCTCGTTCCGCACCGGGCCGGCAAAGCTGCCGGAGTATCTGGACAAGTGGCCGAAGCTGAGCACGGCCAGTGATCTGAATTTCTTCATCGATGCCTATCGTGAAGAAGTATCGAGCAAGCGCTCGATGACGCTGGATTCGAGCAACGAATCCTTCAGCGGCACCTATAAGCGCAACGCCGATCTTTTCCATGAACAACTGAAGAACCGAATTCGGCGCGGTTTCTGAGGCCAATCGACAGCCACAAAAAAGCCGACATCACTGTCGGCTTTTTTGTCGCTCACTGCTTCGGCGCAGGGGCCGGTGCAGCGGCTGGCGGAGCTGTTGGCGCTGGCGCCGCAGTCCCCGGCACTGCCGGTTTCGGTGCGGCGTCGTCGAACAGGTTCAAGCGTTCGCGCAACTCGTGCGCCGGCACAGGTTGCTGATCCGCCGGCAGCGCGTTCGGATCGACCGGCGTCGCCGGAGCGGCACCGTTCTGACCTTCGGCGGCTGGCTTGGCCGCGTCGGCACCTTGCGAACCTTCGATGGCGGCCTGGGCCTTTTTGGTCAGGACCACAATGTCGATGCGGCGGTTGACCGGGTTGAACGGGTTTTCCTTGTCGAACAGCGCCGACGAGGCATAACCGACCACCCGCGCCACCTGCGAATCCGGATAGCTGCCTGCCACCAGCGCACGCCGCGCGGCGTTGGCACGGTTGGCCGAGAGTTCCCAGTTGCCGAAATCGCCGGTGCCGGTGTACGGCTTGGCGTCGGTGTGGCCGCTGATGCTGATCTTGTTCGGCACCGCTTTGATGGTGTCGGCCATGGCCAGCAGGATGTCTTCGAAGTACGGCTTCAGACGCGCGGAGCCCGAGTCGAACATCGGCCGGTTTTCCGCGTCCATGATCTGAATGCGCAAGCCGTTCGGGGTGATCTCGAACAGGATCTGATCCTTGAACTTCTGCAGCTGCGGGTTCTCGTCGACCTTGTTCTGCAGTTCTTGCAGCAACAGCTCCAGGCGCTCTTTCTCGACCTGCTCGGCCATGCCTTCGACCTGCTCGGTGTCGACCGTGACCTTGTCCGGTTGCGGCTGCGACTTCACCTCAGGGTTGAGGGTGTTTTCCGGCGCCAGGGTCGGCGTGCCGCCCAGATCAATGATGTACGGCGTGCCACTTTCGGAGAAGCCGACCGGATCCTTGAAGTAACCGGCGATGGCGATCTTCTGCTCAGGCGTTGCGGTGGACAGCAGCCACAACACCAGGAAGAACGCCATCATCGCCGTGGCGAAGTCGGCGAAGGCGATTTTCCACGCCCCGCCGTGGTGCCCACCGGCTATGCGCTTGACGCGCTTGATGATTATCGGCTGATTATTTTCCATGGCTTAGCGACCGCGAACGGCTTGTTCCAGCTCGGCAAAGCTTGGACGGTGCGCCGGGTACAGAACCTTGCGCCCGAACTCCACGGCCAGCGATGGCGGCATGCCGGAAGCCGACGCCACCAGCGAGGCCTTGATGGCTTCGTAGACGTTCAGTTCTTCCTTGGCATCGTGCGCCAGGGAATGCGCCAACGGCCCGAAGAAGCCGTAGGCCGCGAGAATACCGAAGAAGGTACCGACCAGTGCCGCACCCACGTGCAGACCGATGGACTTCTGATCGCCTTCACCCAGCGACGCCATGGTCACCACGATACCCAGTACCGCCGCGACGATACCGAAACCGGGCATGGCGTCAGCGATGCCGTTCACCGCATGGGACGGGTGCTCGAGGTCTTCCTTGAGGCTGTAGAGTTCCATGTCGAACAGGCCTTCCAGCTCATGCGGAGCCATGTTGCCGGAGGACATGATGCGCAGGTAATCGCAGATGAACGCGGTCATGCGTTCGTCTTTGAGCACGGCCGGGTACTTGGCGAAGATCGGGCTCGCGGCAGCGTCTTCGATATCGCCTTCGATGGCCATCATGCCTTCGCGGCGGCTCTTGTTGAGGATCTCGTAGATCAGGCCGAGCACTTCCAGATAGAACGTGTGGCTGAAGCGCGAACTGAACATGCTCAGGGATTTCTTGAGCACGTGCATCGTCATGTAACCGGGGTTGGCCTGGAGGAATGCACCGAGGGCCGCACCACCGATGATCATCACCTCGAAGGGCTGGATCAGGGCGGCAATTTTGCCGTGGGAGAGCACGTATCCGCCGAGCACGCTCGCGAATACGACGATGATGCCGATAATTTTAGCCATAGGTAGAAAGTACTTATTTAAGTCGGGTTCAAGGTCATATTCGGAAGTTAAAAAATCTCTTCTTCTACTTATCGGCAAAACTGCGCCAGACTATAGCCAGTTCAGGCGAAAAGCCAATTTAGCCCATGCCGGGCGCGTCTACAGTCAGTGAAGATCTCGTCCAGACATGGCTAATGAAACGAACGTCCCACACGCAAAACCGACCACGCTTGAGGGCTGGGTCAAACTGCTCGATGGCGTGCGCCTGCCCGTGCCGCAAGAGGCGCACGACAAGGTTTGCCGGGCGATCCGCGACAACCGCAGCTCGTTGCGCGATATCGCCGACCTGATGCAGGACAGCCCGGCGCTGGCCTTGAGCATCATCCGTGAGGCAAATCGTCACACCCACGGCACCATGGCCGCTGCGGCGGAAAATCTCGAAGTGGCGATCAACCGCCTGGGCCTGGCGCGTACCGAAGAATTGCTCGCACGTCTGCCCGTCGAACCGCAGATGCAGATCCCCAAGGCCTTGCGCCAACTGCAGATGATCAGCCAGCACGCGACACAACAGGCCAACGGTTTTTTTGCCAGTCGCCTGGCGCGCCTGTGGCAGGACATTCACTGGGGCAGCCTGTTGTTTCTGTCGCCGTTATGGCCGCTGGCGCTGACGTTTCCCGAATTGCTCGAAGAGTGGGAGCTGCGGGTTATCCACAAGGGCGAATCGGCGCGCACGGTCGAGAAGCAACTGTTTGGCGTGCGCCTGCTGAAGATCGCCGAAGCGCTGGTACAAGTCTGGCACCTGCCGATCTGGGTGCAGCAGGGTTATAAACTGCTGCTCAGCGAACAGCGCGAACTGGTGAAAGTTCTGCGCATCGCCCGCGACAGCGAACATCCGTTGCGCCAGCAGAATCGCCTCGACGACGATCCGACCCTGCGCCGCTGGCTCAACCAGCCGGCCAACACCGTGTTGCTGGCCAACGGCCTGGCGCTGTCGGCACAACAGGCCTGGGACAGTCCGCACAGCGAGCGCTGGCAGTACCTGACCAGCCTTTATCTGCAAATCTCGATGGACGAAGTGCAGCAGCAGTTGCACCAGCAAGCCGCCAACAGTGCGCGCCAGCATGCCATGCCCGATCTGTGGCACCCGGCCGTTTCATTATTATGGCCATGGGGCACCCATCGCTTGCCGGCCGGGATGCTGCCGGCGGCGGCGCCGAATGCCGAGGATCTGACTCAATGGCGCCGGCAATGCGCCGAACTGCTGGCCGAGCCGAGCCGCTTCACCAATGCCATGAGCCTGACCGTCGCCGCCCGTGATGCGCTGGTCGCCAGCGGCATGCGCCGGGTGATGATTCTGATGGCCGACCGCACGCAATCGAATCTGCGGGTCAACCAGACCTTCGGTTTGCCGAAGGAAGCCGCCGCGCTGAATTTTGTCGTCAGTCAGAGCAAAGTCTTGCAGCGCCTGCTCGCACAACAGGCACAGGTGCGGATCACCCCCGAGAACAACGCACAATTTTCCGCATTGTTGCCGCCGGGCCTGCGTGCGCTGTTCCGTGGCGAGCATCTGTTCCTGCGTTCGCTGGTCAATAACGGCCGGGTGATCATGATCGTCGTCGCCGACCAGGGCGGTGGGCCGTTCGCCGACATCAGCGTGCAAGCCTTTGGCAAAACCGCACAGTGCATCGAAAAGGCCCTGCACAGCTTTAGCAGCCGTGGCCGATGAGGCTGCGCTACAATCCCCCCCTTTGTGCTCTGGAGACCTCACATGTCTGACTTCTCTGGCTTGCCGCTCGTCATCGAACCGAGCGACCTGCTCCCTCGGCTGGATGCCAGCGAACTGATTCTGGTGGACCTGACCAGTGTCGCCCGCTATACCGAGGGCCATCTGCCCGGCGCACGTTTTGTCGACCCCAAGCGCACCCAGCTCGGCCAGCCACCGGCGCCGGGGCTGTTGCCGGCCAAAGCCGATCTGGAGGCGTTGTTCGGTGAGCTAGGCCATCGCCGGGACGCGGTCTACGTGGTCTATGACGACGAAGGCGGTGGCTGGGCCGGGCGTTTCATCTGGCTGCTCGACGTGATCGGTCACGACAAATACCACTACCTCGACGGCGGTCTGCCGGCGTGGCTGGAAGCCGGCATGCCGATGTCGATCCAGGTGCCGCCTGCGGTCGGCGGCCCGGTGGCGCTGACCCTGCACGACGAGCCGACGGCAACCCGCGAATACCTGCAAAGCCGTCTCGGCGCCGCCGATCTGGCGATCTGGGACGCACGCGGGCCGCTGGAATATTCCGGTGAGAAAGTCCTGGCCGCCAAGGGTGGACACATCCCCGGCGCGGTGAACTTCGAATGGACCGCCGGCATGGATAAGGCGCGTCAGCTGCGGATTCGCACGGACATGCCGCAGATCCTCGAAGACCTCGGGATCACCAAGGACAAAGAAATCATTACCCACTGCCAGACCCATCACCGGTCGGGCTTCACTTATCTGGTGGCCAAGTCCCTCGGTTATCCGCGGGTCAAGGGCTACGCCGGTTCCTGGGGCGAATGGGGCAACCACCCTGATACGCCTGTCGAGATTCAAGGTTCTAAGGACAACTAATGAAAGAGCGTCTGTTTATCCTCAGCCAGTACCTGCTGCCTCATCACCTGCTGTCGCGCCTGGCCGGTTGCGTCGCCGAGTGCCGCGTGCGCTGGTTCAAGAATGCCTTCACCCAGTGGTTCGCCAAGCGTTATCAGGTGGACATGTCGCAAGCGCTGGTCGAAGACCTGACCGCCTACGAGCATTTCAACGCGTTCTTCACCCGTGCCCTGAAAGACGGCGCGCGGCCACTGGACCAGACGCCGGGCGCGATCCTCAGCCCGGCCGACGGTGCGGTCAGCCAGCTCGGCCCGATCGAACACGGTCGCGTGTTCCAGGCCAAGGGCCACAGCTTCAGCGTGCTGGAACTGCTGGGCGGTGACACGGCGAATGCCGCGCCGTTCATGGGCGGCGACTTCGCCACCATTTACCTGTCGCCGAAGGATTACCACCGCGTGCACATGCCGCTGGCCGGCACTCTGCGCGAGATGGTCTACATCCCGGGCCGAATCTTTTCGGTCAACCAGACCACCGCGGAAAACGTTCCGGAGCTGTTCGCCCGCAACGAGCGTGTGGCGTGCATTTTCGACACCGAGCGCGGGCCGATGGCCGTGGTGCTGGTCGGCGCGATGATCGTCGCTTCGATCGAAACCGTGTGGGCCGGTCTGGTCACCCCACCGAAGCGCGAACTGAAAACCTTCCGCTACGACGAAGCCGCCCGAGCACCGATTCATCTGGAAAAAGGTGCGGAACTGGGGCGCTTCAAACTGGGTTCGACGGCGATCGTGCTGTTTGGCCCGGATCAAGTGAAATGGGCTGAAGAACTGGTGGCGGGTTCGCCAGTGCAAATGGGCCAGGCCCTGGCCCTGCCGACGGCCTGAGCCGGCTGATCCGCCCTTTCACACGTCTGTGAAGGGGCGGACACGACCTGGGAAGCGCCGTTACTCTATCTGCCCACGGAAGCCGATCGGCCCTTCGTTGGCGTAGGTATTGGTGCCACTGAGGTTTTTCCCTCCATCGCTGGAAGTGACGCTCAACGCGACAACGTTCTGATTGTCCCGGCCACCGATCACCCACTTGCCGCCCGGATGCCATGGGGCATCATTGCCACCCCACTGGTTCTCGACGTTGTATTGATTCTGACCGGTGCGCTGCGCCTTGAAGCCAATCGGGCCTTCGCCGGCGTAAGTCATGGTGCCGGTGAAGCTTTTGCCGCCATCGCCCGACTTGATCTCGATGGCGACGACTTGCTGGTTGTCCCGCCCGCCCAGCACCCAGGTTCCACCCGGATGCCACGGTGCCGAACTACCGCCCCATTGATTTGCCACTGCATATTTAGACATGAACCTCATCTCCTTGAAGTTTCGGGAGACCTGCCCGAGGTTGACGGACAGGCCGTGCAACCGTGCGTTTCCGATCGCACGTCTGAGAGACTAGTAGGGCTTGTTGAATGGCATCCGGCCAGTAGACCAGCGGTCAAAAAGCCTGACACCATCCGGCGAAACAGACCACAGCTGCTAGAGTTCTTGGTGTTGCCAATTTCGCCGCTGGAGCCAGTCACGGCATGAGTGAGTCACGCCCCCAACCCTCCCTGCGCGCCCCGATCCCGACGCAAACGCGACTGTCGTTCTGTGAAGCCACCCCGCGCGACCTCAAGCGCTGGATCGCCGGCCTGCCCAAGGCCAACATCGGCGAAACCGCCCGCCAGTTGTACCAAGGCCTGGGCGAACTTAACCAATTGCTCACCCCCAGTGACAATCGCCTGCAACTCCTCGAACTGCTGCGCCCTGAGGTTTACTTCGTCTGCCAGCATCTGGAGCGGCACTTCCTGCATCAGGCAATCATGCTCGATGACCGCTCGCGCAAGATCAGCAACCTGTGTCAGGCGCTGCAAAGTCATCTGGCCATTGGCTACAAGCAGATTGTTCTGCGCATTGTCCCCAAGTACCACAAAGAGCGGGCGGCGCTGGTCAGTCAGGCCCTGCAACGGGCCGCGCATGCGCTCAAGGGGCAACTGCTGCGGGCGACGCAGCTGTACAGCCCGCCGCCGGAACATCTGTGGTTCGAGCTGCATCAGTTGTATCTCTGCGCTTGCGCCTTGCAGTTGCAACAGCGTCGGGTGCATGACGATCTGGCGAGCCTGAGCAGCGAACTGAGCCTGGAACAGACCTATATCGCCGCCCTGCTGCTGGGTAGCGCCCGTTGCAATCAATTGCGCCAGAACCAGATCGCTCGGCTGGCCGAAGTGCTGGAGCCGTGGAGTGCCCTGCTCAAGTTGCATCCCGGCAGTCCGCAGGATGGACTGTTCGCCATCAGCGCTGAACTGGACGCCGGCCCGCGCTACCGCAGCATGTTTCGCAAAGAACAACAGGGCGCACTGCTGGGCTTCGATCCGCAACCGCTGGTGAACGTGATCGAAGCGCATTTACTGCAGCAGGAGACGTCGACGCCGTTGCCGATCCCGGCAGGACTGAGCCTCGATACCCTACAACATTTGCACGCCAGTTGGGGCCAGGCCGCTGAGCGCAGTTTTCAGCGCACCGCCGGTCAAGGCAGCCTGACCGTGTGCGTCGGCATGAGCGCCCTGCACTTTTACCTGGGCGGCGAACGCAGCTTCAGCGAACTGCTGAAACATCCCGGTGCTCGCGCGGCCAATTTCAGTCGCGTGGTGGTCCAGGGCGAAAAGGACAGCTGGAGCCAGGCCTTCGACGCCGCACCGCAGGGCGCAACTGAAGAGTTGCTGCCGTACGAAGAAATCCAGTACGACCATCTGGGCGAGGACGAAAGCAACACCGACAGCCCTCCGCACTATCCGACCTACAGCTTGCCGGTGATCAACCACAGTCCCGGCGGCTATTGTCTGGCGTGGCCAAGCGAAGTACCCGCCGAATTGCAGGCCGGGGAAATGCTCGGGATTCAGGACAGTGCGAATCAGGGCTGGAGCATTGCGGTGGTGCGCTGGATTCGTCAGGTGCGCGGCAGCGGGCCGCAAATGGGCATAGAACTGGTGGCGCCACACGCCGAACCTTGCGGTTTGCAATTGGTGCGCTCGCGAGATGATCACAGTCAGTATTTGCGCGGTCTGCTGCTACCGGAGATCAGCGCCATCGACTTGCCCGCGACCTTGCTCGCCCCGCGCCTGCCGTTTCAGGAAGGCAATAAAGTGCTGATCAACACCCACGGCGAAGAACACCGCGCCGGGCTGGATCGACGGGTGGCGAGTACGCACAGTTTCAATCAGTTTGCCTATCGCTCGCTGGAGGCCGCGCAGAATGGCGGGGGCGAGGAGGATTTTGATTCGTTGTGGAAATCGCTTTAAGTACCCGCCGATGGATCGGCGGCGCTACCTTCGCGAGCAAGCCCGCTCCCACACTGGAATGCATTTCAACTGTGGGAGCGAGCCTGCTCGCGAAGAGGCCAGTCAGACGATAGAGATGTCAGAGCTGCCCGTCGCGATCGCGAAAGCCCAGCAGATACAGCACGCCATCCAGCCCAAGGGTGGAAATCGCCTGCTTCGCCGACTGTTTGACCAGCGGCTTGGCGCGGAACGCCACACCCAGCCCGGCAATCGCCAGCATTGGCAGGTCATTTGCGCCGTCGCCCACGGCGATGGTCTGCTCCAGACGCAAGCCTTCCTTGTGCGCCAGTTCCTTCAGCAGATCCGCTTTACGCTGCGCATCGACGATCGGCTCGATGGCCACGCCGGTGCACTTGCCGTCGACCACTTCCAGTTCGTTGGCGAACACGTAGTCGATGCCGAGTTTGGCCTGCAACTGCTTGGCGAAGTAAGTGAAGCCGCCGGACAGGATCGCGGTCTTGTAGCCCAGGCGCTTGAGTTCGGCGAACAAGGTTTCGGCGCCTTCGGTCAGGCGCAGCGAAGCGCCGATCGAGTCCAGCACGCTGACATCCAGACCTTTGAGCAACGCCAGGCGCTCTTTGAAGCTGGCGCGGAAGTCCAGTTCGCCGGCCATCGCGCGCTCGGTGATGGCCGAGACTTGCTCGCCGACACCGGCGGCCTTGGCCAGTTCGTCGATGACTTCGGCTTCGATCAGCGTGGAGTCCATGTCGAACACCGCCAGACGCCGGTTGCGGCGGAACAGCGAATCTTCCTGGAAGGCGATGTCGACGTTCAGCTCCTGCGCAACGCTGAGGAATTCGGCACGCAGCGCCTGCGGATCAGCCGCTTCACCACGCACGGAGAACTCAATGCAGCCCTTGCCCTTGTCCGCCGGAGTGTCCAGCGGCATGCGACCCGACAGACGGTCGATATGGTCGATGTTCAGGCCATATTTGGCGGTGATCGAGCTGACCGCCTGCAATTGGCCGGCCGTCACCTTGCGGGTCAACAGGGTGACGATGTGGCGTTTCTTGCCCTGATTGCCCACCCATTGCTGGTAATCCTCTTCGGACACCGGGGTGAAGCGCACCTGCTGGTCGAGCTCGTAGCCCTTGAACAGGATGTCCTTGAGCACGGCTTTGCCTTGCTCGGAGTCGGGAATCTCGACCAGGATGCCGAACGACAGGGTGTCGTGGATCACCGCCTGACCGATGTCGAGAATGTTCACACCACCTTGTGCCAGAACGCCGGTAATGGCCGCAGTCAGACCCGGACGGTCGACTCCCGTGATGTTAATCAGGACGATTTCGCGCAACGCGCACCCCCGCAACTGGAAAAAAACCGCATTCTACCCACTTTCAGTGACCATCGGGCACCGCGAGCGCTTTGCCGGTCTAGGGCCTGTCGCTATACTGCGCGTCAACTTCACGGACAAAAGAGCCGAGCTCAGTGAACCGGCCCACGCCAGTTAAAACCGATAACTTCTTCCTGCTGATCTTCCGTGCACTGCGCCACCGCCGTGTGCCGATTGCATTGCGCATTGCCAGCCATAACGTGATCCTGGTCGCTCTGGCCCTGGTGATCTATGCCGGGGTGATGGGCCTGCAGTTCAAGCAGGCCATGCACGAGCAGGCCGATGCGCTGGGCGAAAGCCTGACCACGCAGACCGCCACCTCTGCCACTGAACTGTTGGTGTCCAACGACATCCTCAGCCTCAACGTGCTGCTCAACAACCTGACCAAGAACAAGCTGGTGGCACACGCCGCTATCTATAGCGTGGACAACCGCATCCTCGCCGAATCCGGTCAGCGCCCCAAGCACAGCCTGCTGGGCGAAGCCGAGGGCATGTACGAGAGCAAGATCACCTTCCAGGACGTGACTGCCGGGCAACTGCGCATCAGCCTGGACATGGATCAGTTCCAGCAGCCGATGACCATCAGCCTGCAGAGCATGGGCATTCTCAGTGCGATCCTGCTGGCCTTGTCGCTGGCCCTGAGCCTGCGCATGGGGCGCTATCTATCGACGCCGTTGCTGCAATTGCGCGTCTGGCTGCGGCGCATCGACGAACACACGCCGGGCATAGATCGTCAGGACGAAATCGGCGATCTGGCGCGTCAGCTGCACGCCAACTACGCTCCGGAGCCTGCGCCTGAACCTGAGCCGGAACCCGAGTTCGAGGAAGAGGATGAGCCAGAGTTCGAAGTGCGCAACCTGCGTGACCCGAGCTTTGACGAAGCCCGCCCGATGGCCGCGCAAAAACCGGCGCCGCGCCACGTGGTCAGCACCGTTGAAGACGATGATGACGACGAAGATCCGTTTGCCGATCTGCGCGACGAGTCGCTGACCGAAGCTGTTCCGGCGCCGCGTAAAGCGACACCAAGCGTGCCGCAGCACAGCGCGGTGCTGGCGATCCAGCTGGGTTCGCAAGAGCAACTGCGGCGCCTGCCGCGCGCCCGTCTGGAAGAGTTGCTGGAGCGCTATCGCGATTGTCTCGATCAGGCCGCTTCGCTGTATCAGGGCGAAATCGAAACCCTGAACGATGGCAGCACACTGATGCTGTTCCACACCGAAGACAGCGGTGACGACTACCTGACCAACGCCATCTGCTGCGGCGAGTTGCTGCGGGCGCTGGGCCATCAGTTGCAGATCGAAGTCGCCGACAGCGGCATCACCCTGCAATTGCAACTGGGCCTGACCCTGGGCGACGAGTTGTTCGGCCTGAGCCAGATCGACCTGCTGCTGACCGATTCGGCTCAGGATGCCCTGGCCCTGTCGCAACACAGTCGCAACCTGCTGCTGGTCGAGCGCAAGATCGGAGACGATGCGCTGATTCGCCAGCGTGCGCGGATCCGCCCGATCGCCAGCCCTGAGGGGGCTTGCTGTGTCGAGCGGTTGATGGAGCCGTATCCGTCGATGCTCGAGCGGCAACTGGCGCGGATGCATGAGCGCCGGGCGTAAGCCTTAGGCCTGAAACACAGAAGCCCGCAGACAAGTGATTGTCTGCGGGCTTTTTTGTTGCCTGCGATCTTTTATGGCGCCTGTTCCGGCCCCTTCGCGAGCAAGCCCGCTCCCACAGGGTACGTGCCCGCCGCTGATCAAATGTGGGAGCAACTGTCTTACTGCCACCGTTCGTCACCGCCACTCTGTGCC
>NZ_JARVST010000044.1:0-58773 GCF_030209055.1 Pseudomonas sp. lyk4-TYG-107 | reverse complement strand
CCTCTCACCTCAGAGTTTATTCCCTTACTCAGACACAAGCGGGCTTGCTCGCGAATGCGGTGTGTCATTCAACATTTTCTCTGCTGACCCACCGCATTCGCGAGCAAGCCCGCTCCCACAAGGGGAGTTCGTCGAAAGGGTATCTATGGGGGCTACAGGCAGAGCGGGCCGCGCGGGTAGCGCTTGAGCGCCTGGATCAGCTCGGCGCCGGGGATCGGCCGGTCGAACAGGTAGCCCTGGCCGACGTCGCAGCGGTGGCGACGCAAAAACGCCAGTTGCTCGGCGGTCTCGATGCCTTCGGCCACGACTTTGAGTTTCAGGTTGTGGGCCATGGCGATCACCGCGGAGGTGATTTCCATGTCGTCTTGGTTGTCGGGGATTTCGTGGATGAAGCTGCGATCGATCTTGATGATGTCGATCGGGAATTTCTTCAGGTAGCTGAGCGACGAGTAACCGGTGCCGAAGTCGTCCATGGCCAGGGTCAGGCCCAGACGCTTGAGCTGGTCGAGCTGCAAGTGGGTGTCTTCGGTGGCTTCCAGCAGCAGGCCTTCGGTCAGCTCCAGTTCGAGCAGGTTGGCCGGCAGCGCTTCTTCCTTGAGGATGTTGGCGATGGACGCGACCAGATCCGGATCAGAGAACTGCTTCGGCGAGAGGTTGATCGCCACTTGCAGGTTGCCCATGCCCGCCGCGGTCAGCGCCTTGCTCATGCGGCAGGCCTGACGCGCAATCCACTTGCCGATCGGAATGATCAGGCCGGTCTCTTCGGCAACGCTGATGAACTGGTCCGGGCGGATCATGCCGCGCTCCGGGTGGTTCCAGCGCAACAGCGCTTCCATGCCCAGCAGGCGACCGCTGCGCAGGCACAGCTTGGGCTGGTAGAACACGTCCAGCTCATTCTGGGTCAGGGCGCGGCGCAGGTTGTTCTCGACGAACAGCTTGTAACTGGCCTCGGCGTTGAGTGCTTCGGTAAACACCTGGACCTGGTGTTTGCCGTTGGCCTTGGCCTTGTGCAGGGCCAGACCGGCGTTGCGCATCAGGGTCTGCGGATCGCGACCATGCAGCGGCGCACAGGCCAGGCCCACGGAGCCGGTGACACTGATCAACTGGTTGTCGACGAACATCGGTTTGTCGAGGGTCGCCAGTAATTGGTTGGCGATCTGTTGGCCGGTGACGAGGTCGGTGTCGTCGAGCAGCACGGCGAATTCGTTACTGGCGAAGCGCGCGAGGCTGCCACTCGGGCTGAGGCTGTTGCGCAGGCGTCGGGCGAGGCTGATCAACAACTTGTCACCGGTCTGGTGCCCGAGGCTGTCGTTGATCCGTTTGAAGTTGTCGATGTCCACCAGCAGCAGGCTGATCGGCGTATCGCTGTCGCGGGCGAAGCGTTCGTCCAGATTGCGGATAAACGCCGGGCGGTTGCCGAGGTTGGTCAGGTTGTCGGTGTAGGCCAGACGCTCGATGCGCTGTTGCGCCAGTTTGGTCTGGGTGATGTCTTCGTAGATGCCGATGTAGTGCGTCAGCTCACGGTTGTCGCCATACACCTTGGAGATCGACAACTGGCCCCAGTACGGTTCGAGGTTTTTGCGCCGGCTCTTGAATTCGCCCTGCCAGCTGTTGCTCTTGGCCAGCGCCGAGGGCGCGTCGAACAGCAGCTCGCTGAGGTTCTCCAGCGCCGGCAGTTCCGACAGGCGCTGGCCGTGGACTTCCTCGGTGGAATACTGGGTGATCGCGGTGAAGCTCGGGTTGACGTACTCGACCACGCCGTCGCAATTGACCAGCAGAAAGGCGTTGGCACTTTGCTCGACCGCACGCTGGAACAGGTGCAGGGCGCTGGTGGCGGTGCGGCGGTTGTGGTTGTTGATGACCTGGGCGAACTGGTCGGCCAGCTCACCGGCAAAGGCGATTTCGTCGGACTGCCAGGCGCGGGTGACGCCGGTCTGCTCCAGACAGAGCACGCCGACCACCTGGCCGTCGACGCGGATGCTGGCGTCGAGCATGGCGTTGACGTCACGCGGGCGCAGGGCTTCGGCCATCTCACGGGTGCGCGGGTCGCGCATCGCATTATGCGCGTCGATGGCGCGGCTGCCGTGCAGCGCTTCCATGTAGTCGGGGAAGCCGCTGATGTCGATCACTTCCGGCAGGATGTATTCCTGCGTCGCGCGGTGATACGCGGAAATCGGCACCAGCAGATTGCCTTCGAGGTTCCACAGGCTGGCGCAGTCGATTTCATAGATATCGCAGGCGCAGCGGGTGATCAGTTCGGCGGCTTCCTGCAGCGAGTTGTGGCTGCTGTAGCGCTGGCGGGCGAGCAGCAGAATCAGATCCTGCTGGGCGCGTACGCGATCGAGGTGCTGCAGCTGTTCCTGCTGGGCACGCTGGTTGAGTTCGAGGGCGATCTGCAGGCGCGAGTTCTGGGTTTCGAGGTCAACGGACGGCAGCGTCGGCGCTTCGTCGAACACGTTATCGACTGCCAGCAGATAACCGCGCAGCAAGTGTCGATTGTGCTGTTTATAGGCTTCGCCGAGTTCGAGGATGCTAAGCACGCCCGCAGCGGTGTGCAGGGTGTAGCGCACCAGATAATGCGGGCTGTCGCGCAGTTGCTGCTGGATCGCGTCGTGCAACTGATAGCGCGCTTCAGGCTCCATCAGGCTGGCATACGGTGAACCGACCAGTGCACAGAGCTCAACGGCCGGCTGGCCGAACTGGCGTTCGCAGTTGGGATCGAGAAACAGCATCGCCCAACTGGCTTCATTCAAGCGCTCGAAACGCAGCATGCCGAGCCGCGAGGGCACAGGCAACTGCGTCACTACCTCGGCCGCCATACGGCTGGCGGCATCGGGTTGGCTCTTCATGAAGGAACTCGCTTGGAAATATGCTGAACGCGCCGGGCTCTCGCCCTCTTTACTGTTGCCTGCGGCAAGGTTGCATCATTGCGGCACCGACTGACAAGAGAGATGAAGGCCAAGTGCTATAAGAATGTGTCGGCCGCTCGGGGCATTTCTCCAGTGGGTGGTTGAAAAGAGCAAAAGATCGCAGCCTGCGGCAGCGCCTGCAGGGATATACGATGTCCTTCAGGAGCTGCCGAAGGCTGCGATCTTTTAGATTCAACGTAATTTCAGGCTGAGCGATTGCAGCTTCTTGCCATCTCGATCATGGTAATTGATCAAAATCTGATCAGCCTCGACCACTACATGGGCGAAGTTGTCTTCGCTGACCACAGTGCTGGTCAACTCATGTTGATAGTCACCCGCCGCCGTGCGCGCCAGCGGTTGATCGAGGATGAACGTCGACGCCTTGGCATAGGGCAACAGCTTGCTGTTGCACAGCGGCGAGGAAACGATGGTGTGGACTTCGAAATCCGGGTCTTCGCTGTGGGTCAGGCGCGAGGTCAGCGAGCCGTGCACGTCGCCCGAGACGAATACGACATTCCTGATCTGTCGGGTGCGAATGGTTTCCAGCAGACGCAGGCGCTGCTCCGGGAAGGCTTTCCAGGCATCGTCGCCGTGCAGTTTGCGATCCGGATAGAACATCACGCTGGTGACCACGAATTTGACCCGTGCCTTGCTGTTGCTCAGCCAGGCGACCAAGGCCTGTTCCTGCTCGCTGTCCAGGATGCGTCGATCATCAGCAGCCAGGTTGCGCCGAGTGCGGCTATCAGTGACAAACCATTCAATATCGCCATCGCTGAACTGATACCAGTAATGCGCCAGTTTCGAGTGATCGATCTCGCCATCAACTGTTAGTTCATGTGTTGGACTATGACTGGCTTGATACAACTCATACGCCGCCATTGCATTGCGATATAACTCATGATCGGACTTGCTGGCGTTCGCCGGCCAGTTGTCTTCAATTTCGTGATCGTCGAGGATCATGTAAGTCGAAGTGCCGGACATCAGCCGCTGAATATTCGGTTGCGAGAAGGCCGCGCGGTATTTATCGAGGATGTCCTTGTACTCGCGATCCGGGGCAATCAGGTTGAGGTCGTCGACATAGATCTGGTCTCCGGTCATCAGGGTGGCGCTGATCGGCGGCTCGGCGCCTTCGATCAACTGATTGATCGAGGCGAATATACGGTCGCCAAATTGGGGCAGGGAAGCAATGCCGGCGGTCATGCGCAGGTAGCGACAGGAGCCGATGATGTAAGCGCGTGGCTGCGCGGCGTCGCTGGCACGGGTGCGAAAGCGGTAGATCTCGCGCGGCCATTGCAAAGGCAATTCGGCGATGCTCTCGACGGTATGCACCGGGCTCATGGGGCTGAACCAGCCCACTTGGTATTCATACTCGCAATGGCTCTCCAGGTCATTCAATGAAAAGACCTGGCAAAAATCGCGCAATGCACTTAAACGGGAAAAAAGGCTATTTGACCATTGATTGCTGTCGCGCTTTCGATAACGCAGGCCGGCAAATGTGGTGGCGTTGTTTTGCGAGTCGCCGCGCATGAAGATGCGTGCGTGATTAGTTGTTGTATGGCCAATAATCGGGCCGACAGTTGCTTTTAACATGTTCGAATCCGTTCGAATTGATACTTGAATAACGGTCAGTGTTTAGCAAGTTATTCGTTTAACTTGTGCCGCCAAGGTTAGTTGTCGGCGGATAAAAAATATCGGCGCGAAGTGGACTGGACTCGTGGCTTAAGTAGACCGAAGTTGTAGGAATAAAAGCGTTGTAACTTTTCTTCGGGCAAAAAAAGCCCCGTCAAACTGACGGGGTTGAGGTACGAGCGTGTGGCGCTCGAAAACGTGGAACGCAATCGGCCCTCCGTTGCCGGAGGGCCGAACGCTTTACAGCAGGATGGTGCGGATGTCGCCCAGCAGGCTGCCCAGACGCTGGGTGAAGCGTGCAGCAGCAGCGCCGTTGATCACGCGGTGATCGTAGGACAGCGACAGTGGCAGCATCAGTTTCGGCTGGAAGGCTTTGCCGTCCCAGACTGGCTGAATGGTTGCCTTGGAAACACCGAGGATCGCCACTTCCGGCGCGTTGACGATCGGCGTGAAGCCGGTGCCGCCAATGTGGCCGAGGCTGGAAATGGTGAAGCAGGCGCCTTGCATCTCGTCCGAAGAGAGCTTCTTGGTACGGGCTTTTTCAGCCAGCGAAGCAGCTTCTGCGGCCAGTTGCAGCAGGCTCTTCTGGTCGACGTTCTTGATGACCGGTACCAGCAGGCCATCCGGGGTGTCGACCGCGAAACCGATGTTGACGTACTTCTTGCGAATGATCGCCTTGCCGCTTGGCGCCAGCGAACTGTTGAAGTCCGGCAGCTCCTTGAGCAGGTGCGCGCAGGTCTTGAGCAGCAGCGGCAGGATGGTCAGCTTGACGCCGGCCTTCTCCGCGACGGCTTTTTGCGCAACACGGAAGGCTTCCAGCTCGGTGATATCCGCCGAGTCGAATTGCGTCACGTGCGGCACGTTCAGCCAGCTGCGGTGCAGGTTGGCGGCGCCGACCTGCATCAGACGGGTCATCGGCACTTCTTCGATTTCACCGAAGCGGCTGAAATCCACGACCGGGATCGGCGGGATGCCCGCGCCACCGGTTGCGCCGCCAGCGGCCGGTGCTTCCTTGGCCTTCTGCATCATCGCCTTGACGTAAACCTGCACGTCTTCCTTGAGGATGCGACCGTGCGGACCGCTGGCGCCAACGGCGCTCAGCTCGACGCCGAACTCACGGGCCAGTTGACGTACGGCAGGGCCAGCGTGAACTTTGGCGCCAGGCTTGGCTGGAGCAGCAACCGGAGCGGCAGCAGCAGGTGCAGCGGCAGCCGGAGCAGCAGCGGCTGGCGCCGGAGCGCTAGGAGCAGCGGCGGCAGCTGGAGCCGGGGCAGCAGGGGCAGCAGGGGCCGCGCCTTTGACTTTCAGCTTGAGGATCAGGTCGCCGGTACCGACTTCGTCGTCCAGCTTGATGGAAATGCTTTCCACCACGCCAGCGGCAGGCGATGGGATTTCCATGCTTGCCTTGTCGGATTCCAGAGTGATCAGCGACTGGTCGGCTTCAACGCTGTCGCCAGCCTTGACCAGGACTTCGATGATCTTGGCCTTGCCGGCCGAACCGATGTCCGGAACGTGGATGTCCTGAACGCTGTCAGCCACTGGAGCAGCCGGGGCTGCCGCAGAAGCAGGCGCAGCGGCAGCGGCCGGCGCAGCAGCCTGAGCCGGAGCGGCCGCAGCAGGCGCCGCAGCCCCCGCCACTTCCAGATCCAGAATCAGGTCGCCAGTGCCGACTTCGTCGTTGAGCTTGACGCTGATGGCCTTGACCACGCCCGCGGCAGGCGACGGGATTTCCATGCTCGCCTTGTCGGATTCCAGGGTGATCAACGATTGATCAGCCTCGACGGTGTCGCCGACCTTGACCTGGATCTCGATGATCTGCGCCTTGCCCGACGAGCCGATGTCCGGCACGTGCACTTGCTGTACCGAAGCGGCAGCAGGGGCAGCAGGGGCAGCGGCTGGCGCGGCAGCAGCAGGAGCGGCAGCCGGTTTGGCTTCAGCTTTTGCAGCCGGTGCAGCAGCAGGTGCAGGGGCCGCTTGCGCGGCGCCCTCGACTTCCAGCTCAAGCAGTTCGTCGCCTTCTTTCAGGCGGTCGCCCAGCTTCACTTTCAGGCTCTTGATGACGCCGGCTTTCGGGGCCGGCACTTCCATGCTGGCCTTGTCCGATTCCAGAGTCAGGATGCTCTGGTCGGCTTCGATACGGTCGCCGACCTTCACAAACAGTTCAATTACTTCACCTTCACCGCTGCCGATGTCAGGTACGCGAATGAGTTCGCTCACAAAATGTCTCCTCAGCAGTCCAGTGGGTTGCGTTTTTCCGGGTCGATGCCGAACTTGACGATGGCCTCGGCCACGACTTTAGGTTCGATATCACCACGGTCAGCCAGTGCTTCCAGGGCTGCCAACACCACGAAATGACGGTCGACTTCGAAGAAATGACGCAGTTTCTTGCGGCTGTCGCTGCGGCCGAAACCGTCGGTGCCCAGGACTTTGAATTCCTTGGACGGTACCCACTGACGGATCTGCTCGGCGAACAGTTTCATGTAGTCGGTAGAGGCGATCACCGGACCCTTACGGCCGCTCAGGCACTCTTCAACGTAGCTCTGCTTAGGCTTCTGGCCAGGCTTCAGGCGGTTGCTGCGCTCTACGGCCAGGCCGTCGCGACGCAGTTCGTTGAAGCTGGTAACGCTCCATACGTCAGCGCCGATGTTGAACTCTTCACGCAGAATCTTCGCCGCTTCACGTACTTCACGCAGGATGGTGCCGGAGCCCATCAGTTGTACGTGATGCGCCGCATCGCGGGTGTCTTCTTCGAGCAGGTACATGCCTTTCTTGATGCCTTCTTCGGCACCGGCCGGCATGGCTGGCTGCTGGTACGACTCGTTCATCACGGTGATGTAGTAGAAGATGTCCTGTTGTTCTTCGGTCATCTTCTTCATGCCGTCCTGAATGATCACCGCCAGCTCGTAGCCGTAGGTCGGATCGTAGGTGCGGCAGTTCGGGATGGTCGCGGCCAGCAGGTGGCTGTGACCGTCTTCGTGCTGCAGGCCTTCACCGTTCAGGGTGGTACGGCCGGCGGTGCCGCCGATCAGGAAACCACGGGTACGGCTGTCGCCAGCGGCCCAGGCCAGGTCACCGATACGCTGGAAGCCGAACATCGAGTAGAAGATGTAGAACGGCAGCATCGGCTGGTTGTGGCTGGAGTACGAAGTACCGGCAGCGATGAAGGAGCTCATGGCGCCCGCTTCGTTGATGCCTTCTTCAAGGATCTGACCTTTCTGGTCTTCCTTGTAGAACATCACCTGGTCTTTATCGACTGGCTCGTAGAGCTGGCCGACGGAGGAGTAGATGCCCAACTGACGGAACATGCCTTCCATACCGAAGGTACGGGCTTCGTCCGGGATGATCGGCACGATGCGCGGGCCGATTTCCTTGTCCTTGACCAGTTGCGCGAGGATCCGCACGAAGGCCATGGTGGTGGAAATTTCACGGTCGCCCGAACCATCGAGGATGGCTTTCAGGGTGTCCAGGTCCGGCGTCGGTACGCTGAAGCTCTGCGCGCGGCGCTGCGGTACGAAACCGCCCAGCGCGGCACGGCGCTCGCTCAGGTAGCGGGCTTCGGCGCTGTTTGGCTCTGGCTTGAAGAACGGCAGGTTCTCCAGCTCTTCGTCCTTGACCGGGATGTCGAAACGATCACGGAACAACTTCAGGCTGTCGACGTCGACTTTCTTGGTGTTGTGCGCAGTGTTTTTCGCTTCGCCGGCACCGGTGCCATAACCCTTGATGGTCTTGGCGAGGATGACGGTTGGTTGTTCTTTGTGGTTGACCGCTTCGTGGTACGCCGCATAGACCTTGTACGGGTCGTGGCCGCCACGGTTGAGTTTCCAGATCTCGTCGTCGGACAGATCGGCAACCATCGCCTTGAGTTCAGGCGTGTTGAAGAAGTGCTCGCGAACGAACGCGCCGTCTTTGGCTTTGTAGTTCTGGTACTCGCCGTCGATGACTTCGTCCATGCGACGTTGCAGGATGCCGTCGACGTCTTTGGCCAGCAGTGGGTCCCAGAAACGGCCCCAGATGACTTTGGTCACGTTCCACTGTGCACCGCGGAACACGCCTTCGAGTTCCTGGATGATCTTGCCGTTGCCGCGAACCGGGCCGTCGAGGCGCTGCAGGTTGCAGTTGATGACGAAGATCAGGTTGTCCAGCTTCTCGCGGCCGGCCAGGGAGATCGCGCCCAGGGATTCCGGCTCGTCGCACTCGCCGTCGCCCAGGAAGCACCAGACTTTCTGTTTGCCCGGCTGGATGAAACCGCGGTGTTCCAGGTACTTCATGAAGCGTGCCTGGTAGATCGCCTGGATCGGACCCAGACCCATGGATACGGTCGGGAACTGCCAGAAGTCAGGCATCAGCCAAGGGTGCGGGTAGGACGACAGGCCCTGACCGTCGACTTCCTGGCGGAAGTTGTTCATCTGGTCTTCGGTGATGCGGCCTTCCATGAATGCACGGGCGTAAACGCCTGGCGAGGTGTGGCCCTGGAAGTAGATCAGGTCGCCGCCGTGTTCGTCGGTCGGGGCCTGGAAGAAGTAGTTGAAGCCGATGTCATACAGGGTCGCGCTGGAAGCGAAGCTGGAGATGTGACCACCCAGGTCAGAATCTTTCAGGTTCGTACGCATTACCATGGCCATCGCGTTCCAGCGTACCAGCGAGCGAATGCGGCGTTCCATGAACAGGTCGCCAGGCATGCGTGCTTCGTGGGTTACCGGGATGGTGTTGCGGTAAGGCGTGGTGATGGCGTAAGGGAGCTGCGAACCGCTGCGGGTCGCCAGTTCACCCATACGGGTCATCAGATAGTGAGCACGGTCTTCGCCTTCTTTGTCGAGAACCGATTCCAGGGCGTCCAGCCATTCCTGGGTTTCGACGGGATCGAGGTCTTGCATGGCTTGCTCCAGGGCGGAAAGGCTTCCAGAATCGGTTGCCTGAGTTTGCGACTGGCCTTGTGGGCAGACGATTTAAAATTCTTGGATTGCCGACAGGTTGTTCCGGCGGCGTGTAGTTTTACTACAAATCTTTGAGCATTTCAGCCTTTCGCCTGTATAGACGAGTAGTAAAACTACAGAGGAAAGGCTTGTGGCCTCCGACTGCGTTGTGAGAATAATCGTTAAGGTTGGTCGATTACCATCCGAAAAAGGTGAAAGTTTGATGCTGGATGCCAAAGAAGAAGAAATTTCAGCTATTTCTAACTTTTGTTCGACAGTCCTTCACGTAGCGGGTTTTCATCAAACACTACAAGCGGCCATTTACACGCCGATCAAGGATAGACCATGACCCTGCCCGTGCTTGCCGAACTCCCCGCCATTCTCCTGCCGTTGGTCACTCGATCCGAGCAGTCGTTCCGTACGGCCGTCGCCGCGCTGGAAGACGATCACGGCTTCTCCAACTGGACCCCGGAACGCTGGGCGCAATTCGCCCGCGTCAGTGCCGCCAGCGATTTCGTTATTGAACAGAGCGTTCGTGACCCTTTGATGTTGTTGTCACTGGTGCAGTCCGGCGAACTCGACCGGCCGTTCGCACCGGGTGAATTGTGCGCGCAGATTGCCGCCGCCGTGAACACCGCGCAAAGCGAAGACGAACTCGGGCGCGTCCTGCGCCGCCAGCGCGCTCGGCATCAAGTGCGGATCATCTGGCGTGACCTCAACCGCCAGGCCGATCTGGTGCAGACCTGTCGCGATCTGTCGGACATGGCCGACGCCACCATCGATCAGGCCTACCAATGGCTGTACAGCCGCCATTGCCAGCAGTTCGGTACGCCGACCGGTCGGCGCAGCGGTCTGCCGCAGCAGATGGTCATTCTTGGTATGGGCAAGCTCGGCGCGGTCGAGCTGAACCTGTCGTCGGACATCGACCTGATTTTCGCCTACCCCGAGGGCGGCGAAACCGTCGGCGTGAAACGCGCGCTGGATAATCAGGAATTCTTCATTCGTCTCGGTCAGCGCCTGATCAAGGCCCTCGACCCGATGACCGTCGACGGCTTCGTGTTCCGCGTCGACATGCGCCTGCGCCCGTACGGTTCGTCCGGCGCGCTGGTGCTGAGCTTCAATGCGCTGGAACAGTATTACCAGGATCAGGGCCGCGACTGGGAACGCTACGCGATGATCAAGGCGCGGGTGGTGGCTGGCGATCAAGCGGCTGGCGCGCAGTTGCTCGATATGCTGCGCCCGTTCGTTTACCGCCGTTACCTGGACTTCTCGGCGATCGAAGCGCTGCGCACCATGAAGCAGCTGATCCAGCAGGAAGTGCGGCGCAAAGGCATGGCCGACAACATCAAACTCGGCTCCGGCGGGATCCGCGAAGTCGAGTTCATTGCCCAGGCTTTTCAGTTGATTCACGGCGGGCGCGACCTCAGCCTGCAACAGCGTCCTCTATTAAAGGTGCTGAGCACGCTGGAAGGACAGGGCTACCTGCCGCCGGCGGTGATCAGCGAGCTGCGCGAAGGTTACGAATTCCTGCGTTACACCGAACACGCGATCCAGGCGATTGCCGACCGCCAGACCCAGATGTTGCCGGACGGCGCTCAGGATCAGGCGCGTATCGCGTTCATGCTCGGTTTTGCCGATTGGCAGGCCTTCCACGAAAAGCTGATGTTCTGGCGCGGTCGCGTGGCCTGGCACTTTGCGCAGGTGATCGCCGATCCCGATGAAGAAGAGGGCGCCGACTGCGAAGTGGTGGTGGGCGGTGAGTGGTTGCCGCTGTGGGAAGAGGCGCAGGATGAAGAGGCCGCTTGCCGGCAGCTCGAAGAGGGCGGCTTCGCCGATGCGACCAAGGCCCTGAAAGCGCTGGCGAGCCTGCGTGGCAGTCCGCAATTGCGCGCGATGCAGCGGCTGGGTCGCGAGCGTCTTGATGCGTTTATCCCGCGCCTGCTGGCCCAGGCGGTGGAGCATGACAACCCGGATCTGGTGCTGGAGCGGGTGCTACCGCTGGTCGAAGCGGTCGCCCGACGTTCGGCCTATCTGGTGTTGCTCACGGAAAACCCCGGTGCCCTGCGACGCTTGCTCACCCTGTGCGCGGCCAGTCCGTGGATCGCCGAGCAGATCACCCGTTTCCCGCTGCTACTCGATGAATTGCTCAACGAAGGCCGGCTGTTCAAGCCGCCCCTGGCGCCGGAACTGGCTGCCGAATTGCGCGAACGCCTGACGCGGATTCCCGAAGACGACCTCGAACAGCAGATGGAAGCCCTGCGTCACTTCAAACTGGCGCACCGCTTGCGCGTCGCTGCCTCGGAAATCGCCGGCAGCCTGCCGTTGATGAAAGTCAGCGATTACCTGACCTGGCTGGCCGAAGCGATTCTCGAGCAAGTGCTGGCGTTGGCCTGGCGTCAGACGGTGGCCAAGTACGGCACGCCGCTGCGCACTGATGGCACCCTGTGCGATCCCGGCTTCATCATTGTCGGTTATGGCAAAGTCGGCGGGCTGGAACTGGGGCATGGTTCGGATCTGGATCTGGTGTTCATCCATGACGGCGATCCGCAGGCGGAAACCGACGGGCCGAAGCCCATCGATGGCGCGCAGTTCTTCACCCGGCTGGGGCAGCGGATCATTCACTTGCTGACGGCGCAGACCAACTCCGGCCAGCTGTATGAAGTGGACATGCGTTTGCGCCCGTCCGGCGCGTCGGGGCTGTTGGTCAGCTCGCTCGGTGCTTTCGAGCGCTATCAGGAAAATGAAGCCTGGACCTGGGAACATCAGGCTCTGGTGCGGGCGCGGGTGCTGGTCGGCAGTCAGGATGTCGGTCAGGCGTTCGAGAAAGTCCGTGCGCAGGTTTTGGGCAAGGCGCGGGATCTGGCCAAGCTGCAGCAGGAAGTCAGCGAGATGCGTGCCAAGATGCGCGATAACCTCGGCAGCAAGAGCACGGCGGCCGGTACCGCGGCAAATGCCTTCGAGGCCACGGCGCCGTTCGACCTCAAGCAGGACGCCGGAGGTATCGTCGATATTGAATTTATGGTGCAATACGCGGCCCTGGCGTGGTCGCACAGCCACCCGCCATTGCTGCGCTGGACCGATAACATCCGCATTCTGGAAGAGCTGGAACACGAAGGGCTGATGCCTGCCGAAGATGCCAGCCTGTTGCGTGAGGCCTATAAAGCCTACCGCTCCGCCGCCCACCGACAGGCCTTGCAGAAGGACGCCGGGGTGATTGCAGGCGACCAGTTTGTCGAGGAGCGCCGGCAGGTATTGCGGATCTGGAAAGAGTTGGGGCTAAGCTGAAGCGCGCCAGTGAAGGCAATGAGATTCAAAAGGTGGGAGCGAGCCTGCTCGCGAAGGCGGTCGGTCGGCCAGCATGGATGTTGAATGTGCTGGCCCCTTCGCGAGCAGGCTCGCTCCCACAGTGATCTGCGGTGAGTCGCAGATGTGTGAACAGAGGCAAAACCATGTGGGAGCGAGCCTGCTCGCGATAGCGGAGTGACAGTCGACAGTCATGTTGAAGGTAATGACCCATCGCAAGCAGCGCCGCTCCCTCAGTGATTCTCGAGGCGGGGAGGCATTGGCCTCCCCGGTTCGTTTATGGAAACCACATGAATATTCTGATCGTTGGGCCCAGTTGGGTCGGTGACATGGTGATGGCGCAGACACTGTTTCAGTGTCTCAAGCAGCGCCACCCGCAATGCGAAATCGACGTGCTGGCCCCCGAGTGGAGCCGGCCGATCCTTGAGCGCATGCCTGAAGTGCGCAAGGCCTTGAGCTTCCCGCTCGGCCATGGCGCACTGGAATTGGCCACTCGACGGCGAATCGGCAAGTCCCTGGCCGGCCAGTACGATCAGGCGATCCTGCTGCCGAACTCGCTGAAATCGGCGCTGGTGCCGTTTTTCGCCGGCATCAAGCAGCGTACCGGCTGGCGTGGCGAATTCCGCTACGGCCTGCTCAATGACGTGCGCACGCTGGATAAAGAACGTTATCCGCTGATGATCGAGCGCTTCATGGCGCTGGCTTACGAGCCGAACGCCGAGCTGCCGAAGCCTTATCCGCGTCCGAGCCTGCAAATCGATCCGGTGACCCGCGAAGCGGCGCTGGCCAAGTTCGGCCTGACTCTGGACCGTCCGGTGTTGGCCCTGTGCCCCGGCGCCGAGTTCGGCGAATCCAAGCGCTGGCCGTCCGAGCACTACGCCAAGGTTGCCGAAGCGCGGATTCGCGAAGGCTGGCAGGTGTGGCTGTTCGGCTCGAAAAACGACCACGCGGTAGGCGAAGACATTCGCGCGCGGCTGATTCCCGGCCTGCGTGAGGAATCAGTCAACCTCAGCGGCGGTACCTCGCTGGCCGAGGCCATCGACCTGCTGTCCTGCGCAGACTCGGTGGTGTCCAACGACTCCGGCCTGATGCACGTTGCGGCGGCGCTGAACCGTCCGCTGGTGGCGGTCTACGGCTCTACGTCACCGGGGTTCACCCCGCCGCTGGCCGAGCACGTCGAAATCGTTCGTTTGGGACTCGATTGCAGCCCGTGCTTCGACCGTACCTGCCGGTTCGGCCATTACAACTGCCTGCGCCAGCTGATGCCGGACGCGGTCAACGATGCCTTGCAGAAACTGCAGGGCTCCGTGGTCGAGGTTCATTAAGTTGCGGGTATTGCTGATCAAGACTTCATCGCTGGGCGACGTGATTCACGCGTTGCCGGCGCTGACCGACGCGGCCCGGGCCATCCCCGGGATCAAGTTCGACTGGGTGGTGGAAGAAGGCTTCGCCGAGATCCCGACCTGGCACCCGGCCGTCGGCAAGGTGATTCCCGTGGCGATCCGTCGCTGGCGCAAGAACCTCTGGCAGACCATCAAGAGTGGCGAGTGGAAGCGCTTCAAGCAAAGCGTGCGCGCCAGCCAATACGATCTGGTGATCGACGCTCAGGGCCTGCTGAAAAGCGCCTGGCTGACGCGCTACGTCAAAGCCCCGGTAGCTGGTCTCGACAAAGGCTCGGCGCGTGAGCCGATTGCCGCACGTTTCTACGATCGCAAACTGGCGGTGGCCCGTGGGCAACACGCCGTCGAACGGGTGCGTCAGTTGTTCGCCATCGCCCTTGGTTATGACCTGCCCAAAGGGTTGGGCGACTACGGCCTCAACGTCGAGCGTCTGGTGGAATTGCCGCGCAAGAGCGCGTTCGTGGTGTTCCTGCACGGCACCACGTGGGACACCAAGCACTGGCCGGAAGCCTACTGGCGCGAGCTGACCGAACGCGTCGGCTATCTGGGCGTCGGGGTCAAACTGCCGTGGGGCAACCCGCTGGAGAAGGCCCGTGCCGAACGGATTGCCGCTGGCTTCAAGCACGCCGAAGTGTTGCCGAAGCTGAATCTGGCCGGGGTCGGCAAAGTGCTGGCCGGCGCCCAGGCTTGCGTCGCGGTGGACACCGGCCTCGGCCATCTGGCGGCCGCGCTGGACGTGCCGACGATTTCCCTGTTCGGCCCGACCAACCCGGGCCTGACTGGCGCCTACGGCAAGGTGCAGATTCACATGGCCAGTGATTTCCCCTGCGCCCCTTGCCTGCAAAAGAAATGCACTTACCAACCGACCGCGCAGGATGCCCGTCAGTTTGACCTGAAACGCGAGCAGCCGCTGTGCTTCACGCGTGTGAATCCCGAGCGTGTCGCCAGCCGACTGAGCACGTTGTTAATGGCTGAGGAGCTGCGCTGATGCAATTGGCTTTTGTTCTGTACAAATATTTCCCGTTCGGTGGCTTGCAGCGCGACTTCATGCGCATCGCCCTCGAATGCCAGAAGCGCGGCCATCAGATCCGTGTCTATACGCTGATCTGGGAAGGCGACGTGCCGCCCGGTTTCGAAGTGCTGGTGGCGCCGGTCAAGGCGTTCTTCAATCATCGGCGCAACGAGAAACTCACGGCGTGGATGGAAGCGGATCTGGCCAAGCGTCCGGTGGACCGCTTGATCGGTTTCAACAAGATGCCGGGGCTGGACGTCTACTACGCCGCCGACGGCTGCTTCGAAGACAAGGCGCAGAACCTGCGCCATTCGCTGTACCGCCGCTGGGGCCGCTACCGCCACTTCGCCGAGTACGAGCGCGCGGTGTTCGCCAAAGACGCGAAAACCGAAGTGCTGATGATTTCCGAAGTGCAGCAGCCGCTGTTCATCAAGCACTACGACACGCCATTGGAGCGCTTCCACCTGCTGCCGCCGGGTATCGCCCAGGATCGTCGCCGGCCGGCGGATGCCGACCAGATTCGCGCCGGTTTCCGCGCCGAATTCAGCCTCAAGGACGATGAATTGCTGCTGGTGCAGATCGGCTCCGGGTTCAAGACCAAGGGCGTCGATCGCAGCCTCAAGGCGCTGGCTGCACTGCCCGCCGAGCTGAAGAAGCGCACCCGGCTGTTTGTAATCGGCCAGGATGACCCCAAATTGTTCCAGATGCAGAGTACGACTTTGGGCCTGGGCGACAACGTGACCTTCCTCAAGGGTCGCAGCGATATCCCGCGCTTCCTGCTTGGCGCCGACCTGTTGATCCACCCGGCGTACAACGAAAACACCGGCACAGTATTGCTCGAAGCGCTGGTCGCCGGGTTGCCGGTGCTGGTCAGCGCGGTCTGCGGTTACGCCCATTACATTGCCGAGGCGGACGCCGGGCGAGTGCTGGACGAGCCGTTCGATCAGGCGCAACTGACGCAGTACCTGACTGACATGTTGAATGACGACGCTGCACGCGCGGCCTGGAGCCGCAATGGTCTGGCTTTCGCCGAGACGGCCGACCTCTACAGCATGCCGCAGCACGCGGCCGATGTGATTCTGGCGGAGCACGCTTAAATGAAGTTGATGCTGGCTGAACCGTTCAAGAGCCTTTGGGCCGGGCGCGACCCGTTCGCCGAAGTCGAAGGCTTGCAGGGCGAAGTCTACCGCGAGCTGGAAGCTCGACGGACTCTGCGCACGGAAGTCGACGGCAACGGATTTTTCGTCAAGATCCACCGGGGCATCGGCTGGGGCGAGATCTTCAAGAACCTGCTGACCGCCAAGCTGCCGGTGCTCGGCGCGGGTCAGGAGTGGAAGGCAATCCAGCGTTTGCAGGAAGTCGGGGTGCCGACCATGACCGCCGTGGCTTACGGCGAGAAGGGCAGCAACCCGGCGGATCAGCATTCGTTCATCGTCACCGAAGAGCTGGCGCCGACCATCAGCCTCGAAGACTTCAGCATCGATTGGGTCAAGAACCCGCCGCAGCCGAAACTCAAGCACGCGCTGATCGCTGAAGTGGCGCGCATGACCGGCATGATGCACCGCGCCGGGGTCAACCACCGCGACTGCTACATCTGCCACTTTCTGCTGCACACCGACAAGCCGATCACCCCGGACGATTTCAAGCTCTCGGTGATCGACCTGCACCGCGCCCAGACTCGCCCAAGAATTACTCAACGCTGGCGCAACAAGGACCTGGCCGCGCTGTATTTCTCGGCGCTGGACATCGGTCTGACCCGTCGCGACAAGCTGCGTTTCCTCAAGGGCTACTTCCAGCAACCGCTACGGCAGATCCTGGCGCAAGAAGCGCCGTTGCTGAGCTGGCTCGAAGGCAAGGCCAACAAGCTTTATGCGCGCAAACAGCGTTACGGGGATGCGCTCTGATGGCGGGTTGGACGCTTGAACCGCAATACAGCGAACTGGCCGAAGATTTCGGCAGCCTCGAAGCGGTGTTTGCCCTGCAGGGCGAGCGCCTGACCCGTGACCCTCTGTCCGAAGTCATCCGCGTGCAGCGCAACGGCGTGAATTACTACGTCAAACGCTACGTCGGCGCCGGTAAAGGCTTGCGCCGTTACCTGGGCAAGCCCCGGGTGAAGATGGAGTGGCAGAACCTCAAGCGCTTCGCCAAGTGGGGCATTCCCACCGCCGAAGTGGTGGCCTGGGGCCTGGAGCGACGTGGCGCGGCCTATGCCCGTGGCGCCATGATCACCCGCGAGCTGCCGCGCACCGAAGACCTCTCGGCGCTGGCCGAACGCAACGATCCGAAACTCAAGGATCGCCTGTGGGTTGATGGCATCAGCCGCCAACTGGCCGGCTACACCCGAACCATGCACGATCACCGCTTTACCCATAACGATCTGAAGTGGCGCAATTTGCTGATCGACGATCAGGCGCAGCTGTTTCTGATCGACTGCCCGAATGGCGACTTCTGGCGCGGCTTTTGGCTCAAGTACCGGATCACCAAGGATCTGGCCTGTCTCGACAAGGTGGCCAAGTATCACCTGTCGAACACCCAGCGCCTGCGCTTCTACCTGCAATACCGCGGACGTGATCGGCTGAATGCCGCCGACAAGAAACGGATTCGCCACGTGGTGAGATTTTTCGAGGGACGCGAATGACTGATTTCCTGGCCGCTGAAGACCGGGCGCTGCTTGAGCGTCATGGCCTCGGCACTTTCGACGCGCTCTGGGCCAAACAGCTCGAAGCCGTGGACGAACCGAACACCGATGGCGGTGGCTGGAGCAGCGTGTTTCGCCTGGAGCTGGAAGGGCAGGCCTACTACCTCAAGCGCCAGAGCAACTACCTGACCCGCACCCTGCATGCGCCGTTCGGCGAGCCGAGTTTCGCCCGCGAGTTTCGCAATATCAGCCGCTACAACAAGTTGGGGATCCCGGCGCTGCAAGCGGCGTTCTTCGGTGAGCGCAAGGTCAAGGGCGAAGTCCAGGCGATCCTGCTGACCCGTGCCCTCGACGGCTGGGATGATCTCGACTCGTTGCTGCAACGCTGGTCCGAGCTGAGCACCGCGCAGCAATCGGCCATTCTCCAGGCCTGTGGACAGCTGGCGCGCCGGCTGCACGGCGTGCGTCAGGTGCACGGCTGCTTTTATCCGAAACACATCTTTTTGCAGGCTGATGGCGACGCCTATCGGGCGCAACTGATCGACCTGGAAAAGACCCGGCCCTTGCTGTTCGGCATGCGCGACCGGGTCAAGGATCTGGAGCCGCTGCTGCGTCGCGCACCGGAATGGAGCGAGGCGCAATTGCGCGAGTTGCTCGCGGCCTATCTCGATCAGCCAGTCGACAGTTCATTGGTCGACAGCTGGGTGACGCGCCTGACTGCACGGCGTAGTCGCAAGGAGACCCGTTGATGCGCTTGTCCGAACTGAAAAACGCCGGACGTACGCCGAGTCTGCCGCTGACAATCAGCCTCGCTGATGCGGCCGGTCCTGCGGATCTGCAGTTGCTCAGTCTGCTGCGGGTGTTGCCGGGGCAGCGCTATGTCGGTGCAGGGGTGTGGCGCGGGCGGCCGGTGCTGGCCAAATTACTGGTGGGCAGCAAGGCTGCGCGGCATTTTCAGCGCGAACTGGCGGGCGTCAAGTTGCTCGCCGAACAAGGTCTCACCACGCCGCTGTTGTTGGCTGATGGCCTGAAGGATGGCGAGGGCGGCTGGCTGCTGTTCGAGTTCCTCGAAGGTGCTGAAAGCCTCGGTGAGGCCTGGCAGAAAGTCGAATCACTGCCGGTGCTGGCGGACGAGCAATCGGCGGTACTCGCCGAGGCGCTGGGCGCGATCGGCCAACTGCATGGCAAAGGCCTGTGGCAGGAAGATCTGCACCTCGACAACCTGCTGCGTCAGGGCGGTCAGCTGTACCTGATCGATGGCGCCGGGATCTGCGCCGAGACCGCTGGCCAGCCGCTGTCGCGGCAGAAAGTGCTGGAAAACCTCGGGGTGTTTTTCGCCCAGTTGCCCAAGTCGCTGGAGCCGTTCACCGAAGAATTGCTGGTGTATTACCTGCTGAGCAACAGCGAGCACGCGTTGCCGCTGGAAGCCTTGCAGAAGCAGATCGCCAAGGTCCGCGCCTGGCGCCTGAAGGATTATCTGATCAAGGTGGGCCGCGAGTGCACGTTGTTCAGTGTGCGGCGCGGTGCGTTCGGCTTGCGGGCGATCCGTCGCGAGGAAGAAGCGGCGATGCTGCCGGTGCTGGATCAGGCCGATGCACTGCTCGATCAGGGCCATCTGTACAAGACCGGCGGCGCGGCGAGCGTCGGCAAGGTCGAAGTGGCCGGGCGTACGCTGGTGATCAAGCGCTACAACATCAAAGGCTTTGCGCACTGGCTCAAGCGTTTCTGGCGTCCGAGCCGCGCGTGGCACTCGTGGCGTGAAGGCAATCGTCTGGCATTCCTTGGCATCGCCACGCCGAAACCGCTGGCAGTGCTGGAAAAGCGCTTTTTGTGGTTGCGCAGCCGTGCCTATCTGGTGACCGAGTTCCTGCCGGGGCCGGACATCATCGAGCGCTTTGCGCCGTATGTGGAAAGCGGTGCGGCGCCGGAATCCGAGTTGCAGGCGCTGGATCAACTGTTCGCACGATTGATTGCCGAGCGCATCAGCCATGGCGACTTCAAGGGGCATAACCTGTTCTGGCAGGAAGATCGCTGGGCACTGATCGATCTGGATTCGATGTGTCAGCACAGCTCTGTCGGAAGTTTCGCAGCGGCCTATGCGCGGGATCGGGCACGGTTCATGCGCAACTGGCCCGAGAGCAGCGCGCTGTATCAGGTGATCGATCAGCGGTTGCCCAAGGACATCTCCAGCGCGGCCTGAGCCGCCTTCGCCAGTAGGCTGGCTCCCACATGGGATAGCATTCCCCTGTAGGAGTGAGCCTGCTCGCAACAGGGCTTTAAAGCCCCAAAAAACTCCCGTTGAGCAATAGCGGACAAACTGCACTGACTTGTCCTACAGCTTCTCCAGAAGCCATGAACTGTGCCCGCTCCAGCCCCGATGCTAGCTTGCCCTGACCACTTCGGAGGGCAAGACTTGACCATCAAAAACGCTTTAACACTCAGCACCTGCGCATGGCTTTTATCCGGCTGCGGCACCGCCGCCTCGGTCCTGCAAATGGACGCTGACGTCGCCCGCGACATGCGCAAACAGAAAACCTACTGCCAATCGATTCCACGGATCTACAGCGGTCTGGCGTTCGACTTCTGTGTGCTCCACGCGCCCCCTGACCCCTCCGGCGTCCTGGTGCCATTCGTGTTGCTGGACCTGCCATTGTCCGGGGTGCTGGATACGGTGGTGTTGCCGTATACGATTTATCAACAGGTCGTGGATGGCAATATCGGCATCTATTGGCGAACAGATCGCGGGTAACTTTTTTGCAATTTTCTCTGTTTGAAAACCAGAGCGAGTCGCAAGCGATTGTTGAAGCGGCAGCGCTCTTGTATCCGTCCGGGAGATACAGCGACTACATCGTCTATGTTGATGAAAGCGGTGATCAAGGGATGCAGAAGCTGGATCCCTATTACCCTATATTCGTGCTTGCTTTTTGCGTCTTTCAAAAAAGGCATTACTGCGAAAAGGTCATTCCGGCTGTCCAGAAATTCAAGTTCAACCATATGGGGCACGATCTGATCGTGCTGCATGAGCTGGAGATTCGAAAAGAAAAAGGAGCGTTCTCCAGCCTGTTCACTTCGAGAGTGCACAAGCATGCCTTTCTCGACGAATTGACCTGCATTATCGAGGCCATCAATTTTGTCCTGATCAGTTGCGTTATCGACAAGGCCTTGCTGCGCGAAAAGCAGGCATCTGCGGACAACCCCTACCACTTGGCTCTCGGCTTCTGTCTGGAAACGCTGCATGAGTTTTTGCAGGAAAAGCATCAACATAAAGTGTTAACGCATGTGATTTTCGAGCGGCGAGGCAAGCGGGAGGATAACGAGCTTGAGCTGGAGTTTCGCAGGGTTTGTGGCGGGTCTAACCGATTGGGGGTTCAACTGCCGTTTGACATCGTCTTCGCCACAAAACAAGTCAATTCCACCGGATTGCAGCTGGCTGATCTTGTTGCAAGGCCGATCGGCATGAGTGTTTTGAGGGCGGGTCAGGAAAATCGCGCGTTTGATGTGCTCAGGCGCAAGTTCTATTGCAGCGGTGGGCGGAATAAAGTTGGGAAAGGTTTCGAGAATTGGGGGTTGAAGGTTTTCCCTCCCCCAGAAAGCGAAAAGCCCCGGTGATCTCACCGAGGCATTAGCGCCGACCGGGATCCCCCAGCCCATTTGCACGGAAGTCTATGTTGAGAGGCTCGGGAGTGTCAACGCAAAGGCCGGCCAGTTCCGCTAGAGGCTTGTCGGCGCTTTTACGCTATAATCCCGCCCTTTAGCTGTCTCTCGCCCGGTGCGAGGGCACATCAATTTTCGAGGCGCATCGCGCCTGAATGCAGACTAAAGAGGCTAGACCCTGTGGCATTGACGATTCTTGGCCTGTCCGGCGCCCTTAGCCATGACCCTTCAGCCGCCTTGTACATCGACGGCAAGCTGGTGGCGGCGGCTGAAGAAGAGCGCTTCGTCCGCGATAAGCATGCAAAGAACCGCATGCCCTACGAATCGGCGAAGTTCTGCCTGGAACAGGCCGGTATCAAGCCGTCCGACGTTGACGTGGTGGCGATTCCGTTCGCCCCGATCAGCCTGTTCGGCAAGGCCCGCTGGCACTATGCCAAGCGTTACTGGTACGCACCGGATCGCGCCCTCGATGCGATCCTGATGGGCAACCGTCGCTACAAGCGCTATCGCAACAAGATCGTCTGGTGCCTGGAGCAACTGGGTTTTGATCCGAAGAAGATCAAGATCGAGCCGGTCGAGCACCACCTCGCTCACGCCTCCAGCGCCTACCACTGCTCGGGTTTCAAAGAGAAAACCGCGATCCTCGGCATCGACGGCAAGGGCGAGTACGCCACGACCTTCTTCGGTTATGGCGAAAACGGCAAGATCCACAAGATCAAGGAATTCTTCGATCCGGACTCCCTCGGCGGCCTGTACGGCGCGATCACCGAGTTCCTCGGTTTCGAGATGCTCGACGGCGAGTTCAAGGTCATGGGCATGGCGCCGTACGGCGACGCCAGCAAATATGACTTCTCGCGTCTGGCCTCGTTCGAGAACGGCGAACTGGTGATCAACACCGACTACGCCAACGTGATCGGCCTGCGTCGCTATAAAGAGAAGGGCAAAGGCTTCTACTTCTCGCCGAAGCTGATCGAGTGGCTGGGTCCGAAGCGTGAAGGCGATATCGCCGACGAACCGTACATCCACTACGCCGCCAGCATGCAAGCGCTGTTCGAGAAACTGGCGTTGCAGATGATCGATTACTACCTGGGCGATGTGCTCAAGGAAACCGGCAAGCTGGCCTTCGCCGGTGGCTGCGCGCTGAACGTCAAGCTGAACCAGAAAATCATCGCCCGCGATGACATCAAGGAACTGTTCGTCCAGCCTGCGTCCGGCGATGCCGGCACCGCGGTCGGCGCAGCAGCCTATGTGTCCCACGCCCGTGGCGTGCCGGTCGAGAAGATGGAACACGTCTACCTCGGCCCGTCGTACAGCAACGAAGACGTGATCGCCGCGTGCGCCCGTCACGAGAACAAGCCGACCTGGCGCAAGCTCGACAACATGCCGGAGCAGATCGCCAAAATCATGGTCGATGGCAACCCGGTGGCCTGGTTCCAGGGCCGTATGGAGTTCGGTCCGCGTGCACTGGGCGGTCGTTCGATCATCGGTTGCCCGAGCGTGGCCGGTGTGGCTGACCGGATCAACCACCAGATCAAGTTCCGCGAGCGCTGGAGGCCTTTCTGCCCGTCGATGCTCGACACCGTTGCACCGCAGATGATCAAGATCGATCACCCGGCGCCGTTCATGACCTTCACGTTCGAAGTGGCGGAAGAGTGGAAGACCCGCGTGCCGGAAGTCGTCCACGAAGACGGTACTTCCCGTGCCCAGGTGCTGAAGCGCGAATACAACCCGCGCTACTACGACATGATGAAGGCGCTGGAAAACCTCACCGGCAACGGCGTGTCGCTGAACACCTCGCTGAACCGTCGTGGTGAGCCGATGATCTGCTCGCCGACCGACGCCCTGAACATGTTCTTCGGCTCCGATCTGCAGTACCTGATCATGGAAGACATTCTGGTGGTCAAAGAGGGCGCAAACGCTTATGACTCGCTCGGCTGAACGCCATGTGCTGCAGTTCTGTCACGGCTATGACGGGCCGTTCCTCGACTGCGCACGGCAGTACGCCAGCCTGTTCGCGGGCACCGGTTATCGGGTGACCACGGTCTTTCTGACCGGGGCCGCCGATAGCGAGGTGGCCGCAGCGTGTGCTTCCGATGAAGTGTTGTTCATGGAATACAGCTCCAAGGCCATTCGTGGCCTGAAGCTGGGCGCCATCGGTGATTTGCGCAAGATCGCCGCTTCACGCAATTTCAGTTTCTGCATCGCCCATCGCTTCAAGCCGATCTACATCGCCTTGCTCGGCACGTCGCTGCCGGTGATTGGCGTGCACCACGCGTTTGACGATTACAAACGCGGCACGCGCAAGCTGTTCGCGCACATTTTCCGCAAGCGTCTGAGTCTGCTCGGTGTGTCCGACGCAGTGCGCGACGACATGCGGCGCTGCCTGCCGAAATGGCCGTCGACCCGCATCCAGACCTTGTACAACCGCATCGATGTGCCGGCCTTGCAGGCCAGTCAGGTGTCGGCCCGCGAGGCCCGCGAGACCCTGGGGCTGGCGGCGGATGCGTTCATTGTCGGCAACGTCGGTCGGCTGCACCCGGACAAGGATCAGGCCACCTTGCTGCACGGTTTTGCCGCGGCATTGCCCGGTCTGCCGGGCAACAGTCAACTGGTGATTCTCGGCAAGGGCCGTCTGGAGCAGGATCTCAAGGAGCTGGCCCGGGAGCTGGGCATCGGCGATCGTGTGTTGTTTCTCGGTCAGGTGCCGGACGCGCGCAATTACTTCCGCGCCTTCGATGTGTTTGCCCTGAGCTCCGATCACGAACCGTTCGGCATGGTGCTGCTGGAGGCCATGGCGGCCGGCGTGCCTTTGCTCGCCACTGCCTGTGGCGGGGCCAAGGAAGTGGTCGAAGGTGTAGGGATTCTGTTCCCGCTGGGCGATGCCGAACATCTTGCACAAGGCCTGCAACATTTGGCCGGTATGGATGATCAGCAGCGCCGGCAGTGCGCCGAGCTGATGCTCGATCGCCTGCGTGAGCGTTTCTCCGACCGTGCGGTGCGCGACACCTTCTGGCGTCTGCCGCAAGTTACCGATCTGGCACCGAGGGGCTGATGCTCAACCGATTTCAAGGCTGGCGCGAACGTGGCTGGTCGCCCGTTGACGCCTCCACCTATGCCAGCGCCTGGCAGCGTTTTGGCGGCAGCGTCGCGACGCATCCTTTGGTAGTCGAGCGTCTGGCTGATCTGGCCGGCATCCCGGTGCGCTATCTGGCGTGGGAGCAGGACGGTGAAGTCAAAGCGGCAATCCCGACCTGGGGCCGCGACCTGGCCCTGTCCAAGGACGTGCTTAAGCGCAACGGCAAGAAAGGCCTGTTCGACCTCGGCAATGCCGAGCTGATCCTGCCGGCCGCCGTCGATGCCCAGGCACCGTTGCGCCATCGCGCACGCTATCTGTCGGCTCTCAACGAAAACCGCTTCAGCGGCCTCAAGTTGCAGACCGAACAACTGGCCATGGCCCGCACCCCCGAAGAACTGTCGAAGAAGTTCCGCTACAACCAGCGCCGCGAACTGCGCCTGCTGGAGGAGGCGGGTGGCGTGGTGCGTCCGGTTGCCGAGTTCTCCAGTGCCGAACTGGCGGCGATCTACTGTGATCTGTTCCAGCGCCGCTGGGGCTTCCCGGCCACCGGCGCGGCGCGCATGGCCGAAGTCATCGAGCTGCTGCGCGAACTGCTGATTGGCTCGGTGATCTACCTCAATGATGCGCCGATCGCCATTCAACTGGTGTACCGCGTCGAAGCGCCGGAGTGGATCAGCGTCGAGTACATCAACGGCGGCGTCGATCCCGAAACTCGCGAGTTCAGCCCCGGCAGCGTGTTGAGCTTCCTCAATACGCAAAGCGCCTGGGAACACGCGCGCGCCCTGAACAAGCCGCTGCGGTTTTCCTTCGGTCGCGCCGACCGTGAATACAAGGATCGCTGGTGCAATCCTGTGCCGGTGTTCACCGTATGAGTCAGCCCATGAGCCGCAAACAGCAACTGCTCAAGCGTCATCGTCGCAATAAACGCATTACCTTGCTGATCGCCCTGAGCGTGTTGATCGCGCTCGGTGTGCTGGTCGCGTGGTGGTTGCCGCTGGTGCTCGCGGTGGTTGGCTGGGTCGCCCATGAAGCGTGGTTTGCCGATCACCTGTTCTATTCGCCGAAAGACGATTACCAGTACAGCTTTCCGCCGTTTACACCGCAGCCGAAGGTGCATTTGAGCGGCGAGCAATTGCGCCTGGACGAGGGTGTGATGCTGGTCGACGAAGCGACGTTGATCCTCGCGGTAAAGGTTAAAAGCACCTGGCTGGGACGGTTCTTTGATCCGCGCGTCGAACTGCTCGGCGGGACGCATCCTGATGCACAAACCTTCGAGCGCGGGGTCAATGGCCTGCGTTACCTGAACCTCAGCGGTCAGGCGCAAGCCTTGGCGCAAGGTCAGTTGCGCTTGCGCGGGCGCTTTTGCCGGGTCTTTGGCGAGCCGGTGCTGTGGGCGCTGGAGCAACCAGACTACCGCCGTCAGCGGGTGATGGTGATCGCCCCGCACGCCGACGATGCCGAGCTGGCCGCCTATGGCTTGTACAGCCAGGCCGACGAAGCCTGGATCGTCACCCTGACCGCGGGTGAGATCGAAGCCGAATACTATCAACAGATGGGCATGAACAAGGTCGAGGCGGCACGGCTCAAGGGCCGGTTGCGTGCCTGGGACAGCCTCGCCGTGCCGCGTTGGGCCGGTGTGCCGCAGGAACACTGCGTGCAACTCGGTTACTTTTGCCTGCAACTGGCGGCGATGCAGGCCGCGCCGAATCAGGCGGTGGGCTCGCGTGAAGCCGACCTGAACGACACGCGCCTGTTTCGTCAGTTGAATCCGTTCACTCTGCCGGGCGATGCCGACGGCGCGCCGACTTGGAACAACCTGCTGGCCGACTTGCGTGAAGTGCTGTTGCGCGCGCGTCCTGACGTGATCGTGCTGCCGCATCCGACCCTCGATCCGCACCCTGACCATATCTGCGCCCAGCAAGCGGTTTTGCAGGCGCTCCAAGGCCTCGACTGGCAGCCGACGCTGCTCGGTTACGCCAACCACTTGCACGACAACGACCGCTGGCCGATGGGCAACACCGGGCAGGGCATTGCCTTGCCGCCGTCCTTCGATTCGGCGGTGCCGATGCAGCCGCTGTGCCTGCCGCTGTCCATCGAGTTGCAACGGGACAAGGCCATGGCGCTGGGCATGATGCATGACCTGCAGCCGCCGGCACCGTTCAAGCGTCGCCTGCGCCGGGTTATCCAGCGTGTGCTCGCCGGGCGGGCTGGGTCGGTGTACGGCGAAAACGAATTTTTTCGAAAAGCAGTCAGGCGCCAGGAGTTGTTCTGGCTACTGAAGCACGGTGAGACAGGCGTCCAGCGGGGAGAGTCATGAGTCAACGGTTCAAGGTGTTGCAGCTGCAACCCGACTACAACGTCAAAGCCCATGACTTTGCCGACCTCGCCGAGCAGATCGTCAAGGCGCTGCCGAGCGATCGCTATGAGATCACCGCGGCTTTCCTGCGCGGCAAACCGGGGCCGGGCGAGCCGGTGAGCCGGGCCGACCATTCGGTGTACTTCGAGTTTTCCGACAAGTCGCTCAAGGGCATGCGCCTGCGGGCGATGTGGCAGTTGTACAAGTTCTGCCGCCGGGAAAAGTTCGACGTGGTGATCTGCAACCGCTTCAAACCGGTGAACATGATGCTGGCGCTCAACCGCTGGTTGAAGGTGCCGCTGTGCATTGGCATCTCCCACGGTTTCGGCGAGTACGATCGCTTTTACCGGCGTCGTCAGACTCAGCGTCTGATCGATCGGCACTGGCGCTTCGTCGGCGTGTCGCCGGCGGTCAAACAGTACCTGCTCGATTGCGATTGCGGCTTTACCGACCAGAACACCTACGCCATTACCAATGCCATCGACATCGAGCAGGCCGAGGGCTTGCAGCACAGCCGCGAAAAAGCTCGCGAGTTGTTGGGTCTCGACCCGAATGTGCGTTTGATCGGTGCGTTGGGGCGGCTGGTGTCGGTCAAGGGCCACACCTATCTGCTGCAAGCCTTTGCCGCACTGAAGGACAAATACCCGAACACCCAGTTGGCGATCATCGGTGCCGGGCGCTTGCAGGCACCGCTGGCTGCCGAGATCGAGCAACTGGGCCTGAGCGGTCGCGCGCACCTGCTGGGCTTCAAGGAAAACGCTCTGCAATACGTGCGTGCGTTCGACATCTGGACCATGCCGTCGCTGGCCGAAGGCCTGGGCCTGGCCTTGCTCGAAGGCATGAGCGGCCATTTGCCGGTGATCGCTTCGAACGTGCCGGCAATGTTGCCGCTGATCGAAGGTGCCGGTGGTCTGGCGATCACGCCCAAGGACGTGCCGAGTCTGGTCGCCGCGCTGGATAACTATCTGGCGCTGTCGGACGACGAGCTCAAGGCCAAGGGCGAACAGGCCTACCGTTATCTGCAGGAACAACACGACATCGAGGTGTTCCGTCAGGAATATCTGGACCTGATCGATTCCGGCCTGGAGCAGGCCCGCAAGGAGCAGCCGTGAGCGAAGAACAAGTCATGAGCGAAGCCAACGCCCTCGTCACCGTGATCATCGCCTCGTACAACCACGGCCCGTACATTGAGGAAAGCATCCTCAGTGTCCTCAACCAGAGCTACAAGAACATCGAGTTGCTGGTGGTCGATGACGGTTCGAAGGACGACAGCGTCGAGCGCATCAGCGCGTTGCAGGCGCAGTACGGCTTCGATTTCCGTGTGCAGCAGAATCAGGGCCTGACCAATACCCTCAACGGCGCTATCGCCCGTTCGAAGGGCAGCCTGATTGTGCCGTTCGGCTCCGACGACATCATGTACCCCGAACGTATTGCCACCCAGGTGGCGTACATGGACGGCAAGCCTGAAGTCGGGATCTGTGCCGGCAATATCGAGCTGATGCACGCCGACGGCAGTCTTTACCCGGAGAAACGTCAGCGCCGCGACGTGCCGTTTCGCCGCCTCGATTTCGACGACATGTTTCTTGAACGCAAGCCGTATCCGCCAGCACCGACGTTGATGATCCGTCGTGAGGCGCTGGAGAAGGTGGGAGGGTTCGATCCGACGATTCGTCTTGAAGACCTGTACATCGAACTGAAGGTGACCCGTGCTGGCTACTTCATCGACGGTTTGAACGTGGTGATGGCGCGCTACCGCAAGCACGCCACCAACTCGTACAAGAATCATCGCTTCATGATCGAGAACATCCTGCGCACTTATGCGCTGTTCAGCGATCATCCGCTGTACGACGAAGTGCGCTTCAAGGCGCTGAACTCGATGTTCCTCAAGACCGCCAATCGCAATCGCAAGCTGGCAAGGGAGCTGCTGGCGCAGATCCCGTTCAAGGCCTGGAACAAGAAGACCTGGCGCGGACTGGGGCGTCTGCTCTTTTCCCCGCTGGAAAAGGACTGAGGCAGCGGTCGCTCGCGCTCAGCGGGCGACCTTCTCCGGCAAGCGCTTTTCGCCCTTCTGACGCTGGCGCAGCCAATGCACAACCTTCTTGCCGGCAGCCATGCCCGGCTGCTCGATATAGAGGAACGTCGCGCTGCTGATCAGAATCAGCAAGCAGGTGCAGACGGCCACCAGGGGCAGGTACACCGCCGTTTCCCGCGCATCGATATTCAGCAGCAGCGGCAGCCGTTGCACCATCAGCCACAGCACGAACCCGTGCAGCAGATAGGTGCTGTAGCTGATCTCGCCGAGCCAGCGAATGCTGCGTGGTTTCAGCGCGCCGAACAGATTATTGCCGGACGCGACGATCACGAAAAACAACCCCAGCAGAAACAGCGGTGCAGTCTTGAACGCCCGACTGAACGCGGTGAACGCAATCACCAGCGCGAGCACGGCGATGATGCTCGCCAGGCGTGACTGGCTCCATGCCACGAGCGCCGGTCGGCGAATCCAGTAGGCGGCGGCGATGCCACCGAGGAAGCTCGCCAGAAAGTGTTTCTTCAGCGAATGTTCCCAGCCGATGACCTGGTACAGCGTGTAGATGCCGATCAGGCACAGCACCACCTGCAACCAGCTGCCGCGGTAGATGAACACCAGCCCGGCCAATGGCAGCGCCATGTAGAAAAACACCTCATAGGCCAGCGTCCAGGTGACGTTGGATATCAGCATGCCGGAGTGGCGGTACTGGTTGATGTCCGGGCGGTCGAACGTCAGCCAGGCGAGGATCTGTTTGAACAGCTCCAGGCCAGGCTCCTTCATTTGCCAGTCCTGCAAGTGGAAGATCGAGACGAACACCAGCAGCATCAGCGGCAGATAAAGCGGATACAGGCGAAATACCCGTGACACGCCGAAGGCCAGCCAGTCATGGTTGCGTCCCTGCGCGAGCAGGCGGCTCCAGAACAGAAAACCGGTGATCATGAAGAACAGCGCGACGCTGCCCTGACCGAGCATCGAATAGAAGTTGCTCGGCGGAAAGTCGATCACCCCGGTGCGCAAGAAGATCCAGGTGATGATCGAGTGGTGCACGAACACACCAAACGCCAGATAGCCACGCAGGCCGTCGATGCTGGCATATCGACTTTCGCCGGAATGCTGCAGGTGCCGAGCGATTTTCGGCACCGCGCGCAACAGCAAGGCGGAAGTGACGATGGCCAGCAGATAGGCTGCCAGCGCAATAAGCGGATTGGTTTCGATCATCAATGAACCCGAGCCGGGGTGTTGCCGGCCAGCACTTGCCTGTGCAGATTTTCAACCGCGGATTTAGACGCCGTCATGGCGTACCCCTGGAGCAACGCATCGAGGTGATCCTCGAACAGCCAGCGTTTGTCGACAGTGTAACGTTGCATATGACGCAAATTGCGTTGGCGCAGGGAAAGACTGAGCGGGGTAGGGTAGATGCGCAGGTCGGCCAGATCGATCAAGCCGAACTCGCCGTCTTCCAGTACCAGTACGTTGCCCAGGTGCAGCGAGCGGAAATAAACGCCTTTCTCGTGCAGTTGCGCCATGAATTTGCCAAAGCGCTCCACCAGCGCCTGGCGCACCGCAGGAGCGGTAATGCTCTGCAACACCTGACGCAGCGTGTGCCCCGGCAACGGCGCGTAATGCACAGCGCTGCTGCCATCGTCGAGACGGTACAGATTCAATATTTGCGGGGTCGGGATGCCCATCTGACGCAGTTGTTCGCTGTTGACCGCGAAACGTTCGGAGTAGGGATTGAAGCTGCCGGAGGTGTACCAGCGGCGACGGCGGAACAGCTTGAGGAAACTGCCGTCGGTCAGGCGCAGGACTTTCGGGCCGAGGCCATCTTCTTCAATGATCTGGGCCGTGCTGCTCATGTGCTCCAGGTCAGCGGTCGCAAGCTTTTGCACCGGCTGGGTCAACAGGCGCCGCGCGCGTTGATTGATGCTCAGCGCCGCGATCAGTGCCAGCGGGATCCACAACAGGAACCAGTGTTCCTTGGGCCGCGAAATGATCCCGCCGCCTTCGGTCAGCCCGGCGCCAATACCGAATACCAGCCAGGTCGAGGCAATGATCAGCAGTGGCTGCACACGCTGGCGCCAACTGCTCAGCAGGCCCCACAGCAGGAAGAACAGCCAGGGCAGCAAGCCGATGATGCCGACGTAATACAGCACACCCAGGATAAAGCTGTGCGGCTCCTGAAAGCTGATGCCGTTACCGGGGTCTACGGCAAGGCTGGCGCTGTAGCCATGACCGATCCATGGATGATCGGCAATCATGTGCAGTACCTTCTGCCAGATTTCCAGACGATAGGAGTCGCCACGTTCGGTGATCATCTGCGAAAACTGCGTAATGACTGCTACGCCGCTCATGACCAGCGCGATCAGTAACCCCACCGAGCGCTTGTTCCAGCAGATGAAACACAGCCACAGCGCCGCCATGGTCAGTGCCACCAACGGCGTCCGGGAACCGGTGCCGATCACGGCCATGAACATGATTGCCATCGCCGGCAAGCTGAGCCACATCATCTGGCGACGTTTGCAGGTCATGGTCACGCTCAGCCAGTAGGCGCTGAAGAAGCCGAACAGGTGCGAGCTGAGCAACGGGTTATCGAAGGCACCACCGCCGATCAGGCGCATGCCCGGCTCATAAACCCGGGCGAACATGAACAGGAAAATGGTCGTGGCAATCAGCGCGACCAACGCGGCGCCGAACAGCAAGGGTTGCAGGATGTCGCTGCGGTAGCGCACCAGCAGGTAGCAGCCGGCAAACAGCAGCAAGGTATGCAGTGGCGGCTTGAACATTCCGCCGAGCGGCTCCCCGCCCGGCCCCCAGGCGAGGCTGAGCAACGCCCAGGCGGCGAACAGCAGGGCCGCGATGAAAATCGGCTCGCGCAGCAGCTCCTTGAGTTCGCGCGGGCGCAGGCACAGCGCGATCAGTGTCGGAATGCTGAACAGGCCATAGAACAACTTGTGATGCAGACTTCGACCCGGCAAGAAGAACAGCGCGCACAGGAGCAGGAAATAACCGGTGGGAAGAATCCACAGGCTAATGAAATCGAAAATCCGATTGGACGTACTGCTGAAGCCGCGAAGTTGCATGCTGTGAGATTCATTCCTGAGGTTGATCGACCATTCGAGTGATGGCTATTTGATGCAGAAGAGGTGCATAACAATAACAGCCTTTCGCCGATTGCCAGAACCCTGAAGAAGCTGTGCTAAAGTCAGCGTCCTTTTTATCGACTTTCGCGTGATATGACCGATTCCAGTCCCGCCGCAAGCCCATCGAGCTTGAAAATCTACTTCCGCCTGCTCGGCTATGTCCGGCCGTACATCAGTCTGTTCCTGATCAGCATCGTCGGCTTTCTGATTTTCGCCTCGACGCAACCGATGCTTGGCTACATCCTCAAGTACTTTGTCGATGGCCTGTCCAACCCTGAAGCGGTGCTGTTTCCTTCCGTGCCCTACCTGCGTGACCTGCAGCTGTTGCAGGCCGTGCCGTTGCTGATCATCCTGATCGCCGCGTGGCAGGGGCTGGGCTCCTATCTGGGCAACTATTTCCTGGCCAAGGTTTCTCTCGGGCTGGTGCATGACTTGCGTGTGCAGTTGTTCAACAACCTGTTGGTGCTGCCTAACCGCTATTTCGACAAGCATAACTCCGGTCATCTGATTTCGCGTATCACCTTCAACGTGACGATGGTCACGGGGGCGGCAACAGATGCGATCAAGGTCGTAATCCGTGAAGGCATGACGGTGATCTTCCTGTTTGCCTCGCTGTTGTTCATGAACTGGAAGCTGACCCTGGTGATGGTGGCGATCCTGCCGCTGATCGCCGTAATGGTGCGCACCGCCAGCAAAAAATTCCGCAAGCAGAGCAAGAAGATCCAGCTGGCGATGGGCGATGTCACGCATGTGGCCTCGGAAACCATCCAGGGTTATCGCGTGGTTCGCAGCTTCGGCGGCGAGGCCTATGAAGAAAAGCGCTTCCTCGATGCCAGCCAGGGCAACACCGACAAGCAACTGCGCATGACTCGCACGGGTGCGATCTACACGCCGATGCTGCAACTGGTGATCTACACCGCCATGGCCGTGCTGATGTTCCTGGTGCTGTACCTGCGCGGTGACGCCTCGGCCGGTGACATGGTCGCCTACATCACGCTGGCGGGCCTGTTGCCCAAGCCGATCCGTCAATTGTCCGAAGTCAGCTCGACCATTCAGAAAGGCGTGGCCGGTGCCGAGAGCATTTTCGAGCAACTGGACGTCGAGCCGGAAGTCGATACCGGCACCGTCGAGCGCGATGCGGTGAGTGGCCGTCTGGACGTGCGCAACCTCAGCTTCACCTACCCTGGCACCGAACGCCAGGTGCTGGACGACATCAGTTTCTCGGTCCTGCCAGGGCAGATGGTCGCACTGGTCGGGCGTTCGGGCAGCGGCAAGTCGACGCTGGCCAACCTGATTCCGCGTTTCTATCACCACGACAAGGGCGAAATCCTCATCGACGATGTGGAAGTCGAACAGTACAAACTGCTCAACCTGCGTCGTCACATCGCTCAGGTGACTCAGCACGTCACTCTGTTCAGCGACACCGTGGCCAACAACATCGCTTATGGCGATCTGGCCGGTGCGCCGCGTGAAGACATTGAAAAAGCCGCGCGTGATGCCTACGCGATGGACTTCATTTCGCAGTTGCCGCAAGGCCTGGACACTCAGGTCGGCGAGAACGGCGTCTTGCTTTCCGGTGGCCAGCGCCAGCGTCTGGCGATTGCCCGTGCGTTGCTGAAGAACGCGCCGCTGCTGATTCTCGACGAGGCCACCTCGGCACTCGACACCGAGTCCGAACGGCACATTCAGGCGGCACTGGATCAGGTGATGAAGGGGCGTACCACGCTGGTGATCGCTCACCGTCTGTCGACCATCGAGAAGGCCGACCTGATTCTGGTCATGGATCAGGGGCGCATCGTCGAGCGCGGCACCCACGACCAGTTGTTGGCGCAAAATGGTTACTACGCGCGCCTCAACGCCATGGGCCTCGATGCCCCGGCCGAAGATATCGCCTGATTCCAGGCCCTGTCCTGTGGGAGCGAGCCTGCTCGCTCCCACCGTCGTTTGTATCCAGACCTTTACCCTTCTTGACCAAACCGGAATAAATCCGGGCACCGCGCTTGTTAAGGTTCCTCAACGAACTCTGACTTCCATCGAGGGGGCCATCCCCGTCGCGCGGGTGCTTTCATGCTGCAACGCTATCTCTGGAAACTGCTGCCCAAGCCACAGCGGGCTTTTCTGCTCGGGCGCCTGTCGGTGGTCGATCGGCAGGTGGTGAACAAGTCGATGTCGGCCAACCTGACGTTTCCTCAGGCCTTCCAGCAGCGCTCCTGCCTGTTTATCCATGTTCCGAAATGCGCCGGCAGCAGCGTTTGCACGGCGCTGTTCGACGGCTGGCGACCCGGGCACTTGCCGCTGTATTGGTATGAAGAGCAGTTTCCCGAGCAGTTCGCCAACGCCTTCAAGTTCGCTTTTGTTCGCGACCCGCTGGAACGCGCCTATTCGGCCTACGCCTTTTTGCGTGGCAACGAGTTGAGCGCGCGTGACCATATGGCGCAACGGTTGGTGCGGCAGTACCGGGATTTCGACGCTTTTGTCGCGCGCTGGCTGCATCCGGAAACGATTGCCCGGCAATTGCACTTTGCCGCGCAGACCGACTTTCTGACGGACTCGCTGGGGCATCTGGCGCTGGACTTCATCGGTTATCAGGAACACCTGACGCGGGATTTTCGTCTGGTTTGCGAACAGTTGGGGCTGACTGGCAAGTTGCCTCACGTCAACGGCTCGCGGGAACGGCAATCATTGCCGGCGCGGGAGTTCTGTACGGTGCGCACCCGGCGTCTGGTGCGTCGGGTTTATCAGCGTGATTACGAGTTGCTCGGGTATGAATGAGTCCCTGTCACTGCCGCTACAGACGCTCGCCATTCGGCCTTACGGTCTGGCGCTCTCGCACCAGGCCCGGGCAGCGCTCAAGGCACAACACCCACGCTGCGTGTGGTTGACCGGATTTTCCGGCGCCGGCAAGTCAACCCTGGCCAATGCCCTCGAACTGCACCTGCATGCGTCGGGTCTGCACACGTTTTTGCTCGATGGCGACAATGTGCGCAATGGCCTGTGCCGCGACCTGGGCATGAGCGACCTCTGCCGCCGGGAAAACATCCGGCGTATGGCCGAGGTGGCGCGGTTGATGGTCGACGCCGGGCTGATTGTGATCGTTGCGGCCATTTCGCCGTTCCGCGCCGAACGCGACGCCGCGCGCAGGCTGTTTGCCCAGGATGAGTTCATTGAAGTCCACGTCAGCACTTCGCTCGAAGTCTGCGCCCGTCGCGATCCGAAAGGTTTGTATCAGGCCGTACGGGAAGGGCGGATCACGCACTTTACGGGCGTGGACAGTCCTTACGAAGCGCCATTGGCAGCCGAGTGGCAAATCGACACCGAGGCGCTGGAATTGTCCGAAGCCTGTGGACAACTGGCGGCACTGGTGCTCAAAAAATGAGCAAAGTAACGGACTGTTTCATCCTGTTGCAGGCTGCACGCAAGCCTGCGCCAACCCTGTGTTAATATCGCGCCCCTGTTCATTTTGTATGTGGGTTGCTCCATGAAGTTGTCCATGCCGCGATTCGATCAAGCCCCAGTCTTGGTGGTCGGCGATGTCATGCTCGACCGTTACTGGCATGGTGGAACCTCACGGATTTCCCCTGAGGCACCGGTACCGGTCGTAAAAGTCGAGCAAATCGAAGACCGCCCGGGCGGTGCTGCCAACGTTGCCTTGAACATTGCCGCGCTGGGCGCGCCGGCGTCACTGGTCGGTGTGACCGGCGACGACGAAGCCGCCGACAGCCTGAGCAACAGTCTCAAGGGCGCGGGCGTGCGTGCCCTGTTCCAGCGCATTGCGCATCAGCCGACCATCGTCAAACTGCGGGTCATGAGCCGGCACCAGCAGTTGCTGCGTATCGACTTTGAAGAACCGTTTGCCACCGATGCGCTGGCCCTGGCCTCGCAGGTCGATGATCTGCTCGAAGGCATCAAGGTGCTGGTGCTGTCGGACTACGGCAAAGGCGCGCTGAAAAACCATCAGGCCCTGATTCAGGCGGCCCGTGCCAAAGGCATTCCGGTGCTGGCCGATCCCAAAGGCAAGGATTTTTCGATCTACCGTGGTGCGAGCCTGATCACGCCGAACCTCAGTGAATTCGAAGCCATCGTCGGCGGTTGCGCCGATGAGCACGAACTGGTGAGCAAGGGCGCGGCCCTGATGCACGATCTCGAACTCGGCGCGCTGCTGGTCACCCGTGGTGAACACGGCATGACCCTGCTGCGTCCGGAGCATCCGGCGCTGCATTTGCCGGCCCGTGCCCGTGAAGTGTTCGACGTGACCGGTGCTGGCGACACGGTGATTTCCACCCTGGCGGCGGCGATCGCTGCCGGTGAAGAACTGCCGCACGCGGTGGCGCTGGCCAATCTGGCGGCGGGCATCGTGGTCGGCAAACTCGGTACTGCGGCGATCAGCGCCCCGGAACTGCGCCGCGCGATTCAGCGTGAAGAAGGTTCGGAGCGTGGTGTGCTAGGTCTGGAACAGCTGGTGCTGGCAGTGGCCGATGCCCGTGCGCATAACGAGCGCATCGTCTTCACCAACGGCTGCTTCGACATTCTGCATGCCGGGCACGTGACCTACCTCGAGCAGGCGCGCGCCCAGGGCGACCGTCTGATCGTGGCGATCAATGATGACGCCTCCGTCAGCCGCCTGAAGGGGCCGGGACGTCCGATCAACAGTGTCGACCGACGCATGGCGGTACTCGCCGGCCTCGGTGCGGTGGACTGGGTGATCAGTTTCCCGGAAGGCACCCCGGAAAACCTGCTGCGCGAGGTCAAGCCGGATGTGCTGGTCAAGGGCGGTGATTACGGTATCGATCAGGTCGTCGGCGCCGATATCGTCAAGGCTTATGGCGGCACGGTGAAAGTGCTGGGTCTGGTGGAAAACAGCTCGACCACGGCGATCGTAGAGAAAATCCGCGGTAACTGATTCAAGCTAAAAAGATCGCCGCCTGCGACAGCTCCTACATTGGAATGCGTTTCCCTGTAGGAGCTGCCGCAGGCGGCGATCTTTTGCTTTTCAGGAACTGACTTTCTTGCGTGGCACGATCTTCTTCAGCAATTGCCTGGCCTTGCCGCGCAACCGCGCCAGTCCCGTGGGTTTCTCCGGCGGGGTCAGGCCTTGTTGGCGTAACCAGTCCTTCCAGCGAATCCGCTCGTCACGCACCAGCCAGCCATCCTGTCTGGCAAAGCTTTCGGCCAGATACAGACCGCGCGTGCCCGCCGGAGACAGCTGACCTTTCTTCAAGGTATACAGCTCGGCCAGCGGTTCGCCGTCCTGCAACGGCATCAGATACAAATCCGGGCGCTTGCGGTCCAGTCGCGCCACCAGTTGATCACCTTCCAGGCGTTCATCGACGTGAAACAGACTCAGGGATTTGGCTTCCTTTGGCACGTCCAGGCGCAAGTCATAGATAAGTTGCAGCGATGCTGTCGGCAGATGCACGTAGGCCCGTGGTCGTTCGAGCAATTGCAGATTGGCGCAGCGCACCGGCCGCGCCGAGCCGGACTGCGGCGTCAGGCGAAACGGCAGGGCCTCGCGATAATGCAGGGCGGAGGCGTAGGGCGCCGGTAGCCAGGTGTCGTTGAAGCGTCCGCCGAGCCAGCCTTCCGGGGTTTCCAGCAGGCACTCTTCGGCAATTTCCTGAATCGCCGTGTGCAGCGGGATGTTCAGTTCTTGAGCAGGCACGTAACCGGAAATCAGCTTGAGCACGACGTCCCCGCGATCCTGCCGACGCTGGCGCACCAGCACCCAGTAATCGCGATTCTGCCAGTGGAGGGTCAGGCGCACCGAGACCCCGAGGTTGGCCAGTTCCACCGCAAAGCGCTCGGCATCCGCCACGCTCACCGGTTTGCGCCGCTGCAGGGTCTGGGCGAAATTCAGCGGCATGCCGACGCTCTGATACGTCAGGCCTTCGGGCGTGGCCTCGACGAACAGCGGCAGCGTCTTGAAGTTGCTCGGGTTCTTTCTGATGAGCGTGCGCGGCATGTCGGCTCCTGCTTAAGGCCGCGGGGCGGCGTCAGTGACCACGAAGGACCTGGGCAACGGTCGCAACGTTATGGGCGAGGTGCAGCGGATTGATCGTCCCGACAATAGCACTGGCCACGCCGGGCTGCTGGAACAACAACTCGAAGCTGGCGCGCACCGGATCCACGCCCGGACTCAGGCATACGTGGCCGCTGGCCAGGGCTTTTTTCACCAGAATGGCTTTGCCGTGGGCAGCAGCATAGTCAATGACTGCCTTCTCGTTCTGTTCGTTCAGATTGTAGGTGACCATCGCGCAGTCCCCTTGCTCCAGCGCCTTGAGTCCACCTTCGACGGTTTTGCCGGAGAAGCCGAAACCGCGAATCTTGCCCTCGGCCTTGAGTGCAGCGAGGGTGGCGTAGACCTCCTCGTGTTCGAGGATCGCCAAGTCGTTGCCGTCGGAGTGCACCAGCACCAGGTCAATAAAATCGGTTTCAAGACGTTGCAGGCTGCGCTCCACCGACATCCGCGTGTGCGCCGCACTGAAGTCATGGCGCGACAGGCCGTCGGCAAACTCTTCACCGACCTTGCTGACGATTACCCAGTCCTGCCGCTGGCCGCGCAACAACGGGCCGAGGCGTTCTTCGCTGCGACCGTAGGCCGGGGCGGTGTCGATCAGGTTGATGCCCAATTCGCGTGCCTGCCTGAGCAGCATGCGCGCGGCATCGTCATCGGGAATCTGAAAACCGTTGGGGTATTTCACCCCTTGGTCGCGACCCAGTTTGACCGTGCCCAGGCCCAGCGGCGAGACCGTCAGGCCGGTGCTGCCCAGTGGGCGATGCAGTTCGTGCAGGGTCGCTACGCTCATGGCAACAGTTGCTCCCAGGCCGGTACGCCCATCGGTGGTTTTGGCAGTGTCGGCAATGGCTCGGCAGCTTGCGGCTGGATGCCGTCGCGCTCCAGCGCAGCGATGACCCGGTCAGCGAAGTCCGGTGCCAGTGCGAGTTTCGTCGGCCAGCCGACCAGCAGGCGACCCTCCTCGGCGAGGAAGGCGTTGTCCGGACGGCTCAGGCCGGTTTGCAGCGGCTCGGCGCGGTCGACGCGCAAGGTCGCCCATTGCGTGGTGCTGAGGTCGATCCACGGCAACAGCTGTGCGATCTCCTTTTGCGCCGTGGCGATCTGTTCGGCAGGTTCGCGGGCCACGCCTTCGCTTTCGGCGATGTCACCGCCCATGTACCAGACCCACTGACCGTCGGCGGCCGGGTGCGTGGTCACGGTGATGCGCGGTTTGGTGCCGCCGCCCAGGCAATGGGCGTACAACGGTTTGAGGCCCGGGCCTTTGGCGATGATCATGTGCAGCGGTCGGCGTTGCATCTGCGGATGGGTCAGGCCCAGGTCTTCCAGCAATCGGGCAGTGCCGGCGCCGGCACTGAGGACGATGCGTTGGGCGTGGATTTCGCGACCGTCGACCTTCAGGCCGACCAGCACACCGGCTTCCAGCAGCGGCTCGATGGTTTGCCCGGCGAGCAGGCCGTCACCGGCCAGATCGGCCAGGCGCTGGATCAGGCTCGGCACGTCAACCACCAGTTCGGCGAGGCGATAGACCTTGCCCTTGAAGCGCTTGTCTTGCAGGGCCGGCGGCAGTTGATCGCCCTTGACCTGATCGACCCGGCCACGCACGGCTTTGCTGGCGAAGAAACTGGTGAGGTTGCCGGCGAGGGTGCCGGGCGACCACAGGTAATGCGCTTCGGACAACAGGCGCACGCCGGACAGGTCCAGCTCGCCGTTGCCGGCCAGCGCTTCACGCCAGCGGCGCGGCATGTCGGCGATGGCTTCCGAGGCGCCGGTCAGCGCACCGTGCAACGCATATTTGGCGCCGCCGTGAATGATGCCCTGGGACTTCACACTCTGCCCGCCACCGAGGCTGGCACTTTCCACCAGCACGGTCGAAAAACCCTGACGGCGCAGACGCGCGTTCAGCCAGAGGCCGGCGACACCAGCGCCGACAATCAGAACGTCGGTGGAAATAACGGATGGCATGCAACGACCTCAGTGTTCAAGACGAGGGCGCAGTATACAGACTCGGGAAAGAGCGGGATTTGTCGATGATCAACAGGGCAGATGCAAAACCAAATGTGGGAGCGGGCTTGCTCGCGAATGCGGTGTGTCAGTTAACAGAAATATTGTTGCCACACCGCCTTCGCGAGCAAGCCCGCTCCCACAGGGGATTTGCGTTACTGTAAATCAGTGCCCGGCAGTCTTGGAGAACAGCTGGATGACCACCACGCCGAGCACGATCAGCGCCATCCCGAGCATCGCCGGCACGTCCAGCTTCTGCCCATAAATGAACAGCGCTGCGACGCTGACCATGACGATGCCCATGCCCGCCCACACGGCGTAGGCGACTCCCACCGGCACGGTGCGCACCACCAGCGTCAGCATCCAGAAAGCAATCCCGTAGCCGACGATCACCAGAATCAGCGGCAGCGGGGTGCTCAAGCCTTTGACCGCTTTCATCGAAACGGTGGCGATCACTTCGGCGCAGATGGCGATGGCCAGAAAGGCGTAGGCGTTCATGTGTAGATCCTCATGTAAAACGTTGCTTGCTGAGGCGGCATTCTAGTCGCTCGCCAGATGGGGTAAAGTCATTACCTATCTGTTTTGAAGATGGATTGCAGCATGAATACCCTGTGGAATCTGGAACAACTGCGCGCCTTCGTCAGCGTCGCCGAACAGCGCTCGTTTTCTGCCGTGGCGCGCCAGCAGCGCAAGGCGCAGTCGGCGATCAGCAGTGCGATTGCCATGCTGGAGGACGATTTGGGCGTCAGCCTGTTCGAGCGTAGCAGTGGTCGCCAGCCGCGGCTCACCGAAGCGGGGGAAGCACTGCTCGAAGAGGCGCGGGAGGTGTTGCGCCAATGCGAGCGCCTCAATGGTCGGGCAATGGCGATGATGCGCGGCCAGGAAGCGCAGCTTCGAGTTGCTCAGGATGAGGCGATGCCCTATCAGGCACTGGTGGAAAGCTTCGACGCGCTGGCCGAGCAATTTCCCAGCCTCGAAGTGCAGCTGACCAGCGCCGCCCAAGGTGAAGTCGCACGCAAACTGGTGGAGCGTCGCGCCGATCTCGGCCTGCTGTTCTATCACGATGAAATTCCCGAGGCACTGGAGCGCCGGGTATTGGGCCGGGTGGAAATGGTCACGGTCTGCGGGATCAACCATCCGCTGGCAACGCAGTCCTATGTCACCTGCCAGCAACTGGCACAGCATCGGCAATTGCTGATGTCGACGCAAACCAGCGTCTACCCCGGCAACGAACCGGCCAGTCCGCAGGTGTGGCGCGCTGACAGTTTCTATGTGATGGCCGAATGGCTGGTGCGGGATCTGGGCTGGGCCTGGCTGCCCCGGCATGTGGTGCAGTATTCGGCCTATCAGGGGTTGATGGTCGAACTGGACAGCGAATGGACCCCGCCGGCGTTGGTGGTGGAGCTGGTCTGGCGCCGGGATGAACCCCTCGGCCCGGCTGCGCGCTGGCTGGCCGAACGTTTTGCCGTGCACTTGCGGGCGATTGGCGATAAAAGTCGATAAACTCCGCCGCCATGAATAGAACTCTCTACACCGCGCTGTTTTACCTGGGGCTGCCATTGGTGGCGATTCGGCTGTGGCTGCGCTCGCGCAAGGCCCCGGCGTATGCCAAGCGGATTGGCGAGCGCTTCTCCTACGGGATGCCGCGACTGCAACCCGGCGGGATCTGGGTGCACGCGGTGTCTGTGGGCGAAAGCATTGCCGCCGCGCCGATGATTCGCGCCTTGCTGCAGCGTTATCCACAGCTGCCGATCACCGTGACCTGCATGACGCCGACCGGATCGGAACGGATTCAGGCGTTGTTCGCCGGCGAACCGCGCATCCAGCATTGTTATCTGCCCTACGACTTGCCGTGCGCAGCGGCGCGTTTTCTTGATCACGCCAAACCGAAACTGGCGGTGATCATGGAAACCGAACTCTGGCCCAACCACATCCATCAGTGCGCCAAGCGCGGGATTCCGGTGGCGCTGGCCAACGGCCGGTTGTCCGAACGATCGGCCCGGGGATATGGCCGTTTCACTAAGCTGACCGCGCCGATGCTCGCTGAAATGAGTTTTTTCGCGGTGCAGACCGAGGCTGAAGCCCAGCGCTTCCGCGATCTCGGCGCGCGTCCGCAGGCGGTCGAGGTCACTGGCTCGATCAAGTTCGACCTGACCATCGACCCGCAACTGCTGCAGCGCGCCCATGAGTTGCGCGGCCAATGGCAGGCGCTGGAGCGCCCGGTGTGGATCGCTGCGAGTACCCACGAAGGCGAAGACGAAGTGGTGCTCGACGCCCATCGCCGGCTGTTGGCGAACTACCCGAATGCATTGCTGATCCTGGTGCCGCGCCATCCCGAGCGCTTCAACTCGGTGTTCGAGTTGTGCCAGCGTGAAGGCTTTGCCACGGTGCGCCGTTCCACCGGTGCCAACGTCGAAGCGGACACTTCAGTGCTGCTCGGCGACACCATGGGCGAGCTGCTGTTTCTCTATGCGCTGGCTGACAGTGCTTTCGTCGGCGGCAGCCTGGTGCCCAACGGCGGGCACAATCTGCTGGAGCCGGCGGCCTTGGCCAAACCGGTGCTCAGCGGCCCGCACCTGTTCAACTTCCTCGACATCGCCGCGCAGTTGCGTGAAGCCGGCGCGCTGGCCGAAGTGGATGATGCCGAAGGGCTGGCGGTGGAAGTGCAGCGTCTATTCGAATTGCCGCGCGATGCCCAGCGCATGGCCGAGGCGGGACTGGCGGTGATGCGGCGTAATCAGGGGGCGTTGCAGCGGTTGCTGGATGGGCTGGGCCGATTGATCAAGTAGTCGCCTGGAACATTTATTGTGGTGAGGGGATTCATCCCCGATCGGCTGCGCAGCAGTCGTTAACCCTGCTTGCCATATCTGACTGAATCACCGCGGTGAATGGTTTTGGGGCTGCTACGCACCCCATCGGGGATAAATCCCCTCGCCACAGGGGATTTTCCAGATTGTTTAGGGGCGCGCCTTGAGCTGTGCTTCCGCTGCCTTGGCCAGATCCGGTGGCAAGAAGTCCTTGTCCGGGTTGTAGTCGGCCTTCAGATAGCGCGCCAGGTCCTGCAAGTCACCCGGATTCAACGTTCCTGCCGCCTGCTTCAAGCGCAGGTTGTCGAGGATGTAGTCGTAGCGGGTGTTGTTGTAGTTGCGCACCGAGGTGTACAGCTGACGCTGCGCGTCGAGCACGTCGACGATGTTGCGCGTACCCACCTGATAACCGATTTCCGTGGCTTCCACAGCGCTCTGGTTGGAGATGATCGACTGGCGACGCGCCTGCACCTGCTCGACATCGGTGTTCACCGCGCGGTGCAGGTTGCGGGTGTTTTCCACCACTTGCCGGCGCAGGGATTCGCGCTGTTGCTCGCTCTGATCCAGTTGCGCATAGGACTGGCGCACTTGCGAACTGGTCAGCCCGCCGCTGTAGATTGGAATGTTCAGTTGCAGGCCCAGGGTGCTTTGCTCGACGTTGCCACTGTACGGCGTACCAAAAGCGTTCGGGTTGGCGAAGCCGAGGGCGTCGTTGTCACCCTTTTCGTATTTGGCCACGGCATCGAGGGTCGGCAGGTGACCGGCCTTGCGCTGTTTGAGGGTCTGTTCGGCGGAGCTGACCGCAAAGTTGCTCGCCAGCAGGTTGAGGTTCTGTTTACCCGCGGTGTCGACCCAGGCCTTGGCGTCGTTTGGCGCCGGCGGCAGGATCGGCAGCGTGTGGACGATGCCCTGAATCGAGTTGTACTGACGGTTGGTCAGGGTGATCAGCGCTTCGAACGCATCGTCGACCTGACGCTGCGCAACGATGCGGTTGGCGCGCGCGGTGTCGTAGCTGGCTTGCGATTGCAGGACGTCAGTCTTGTCCGACAGGCCGACATCGAAGCGCTCGTTGGACTGGTCGAGCTGACGCTTGAACGCGGCTTCTTCAGCCTTGGTCGAGGCCAGGTTGTCCTGACTGCGCAGCACGTTGAAGTAGCTTTCAGCCGATTGCAGGATCAGGTTCTGCTCGGTGGCCGACAGCTGCAGCGCGGCTTGTTCGTTGACGTCCTTGGCGGCCTGGTACTGGAACCAGCGGTCGGCGCGGAACAACGGCTGGGCGAGGGTCGCCTGATAGGAATGCGCGCTGCGATTGGCAATGGCTGAAGGCTGGTCGATCGAGGTGCGCACGTCCGCCACTTCGGCGCCGCCGGACAGGTTAGGCAGCAACCCCGCGCGGGCCTGCGGCACCACTTCTTTCTGGGCCCCGTACTGGGCGCGGGCGGCGGCCAGATCGGCGTTGTTGTCGACGGCTTCCTGATAGACGCTGACCAGATCGGTCTTGGTCGACAAGGGCGCTTCTGCTGCCCAGGCCATTGCGTTGGACGCACAAGACACGGCAAGAGCCAGTGAAAGTTTGCGCAGCATGAGGCGATCCCTAGCAAAAATATTACGGAAATAATGTGCGCGCCAAGGCTACGGCGCGGCCCCGGCAGCGTCAAGGCGCGCAGGGCACAGCGAGTGTAGTTGCGCAATCGTGCGGCAACAATCCTGCAAGTCCCGGTAATTGCGCCATTCATCATGGTGTTTGCCGCGGTGTTGGCGTTCTTTGCCGGTTGTGTCTAGACTGGCCGGGTTCTTGTCGGGGTGCCTTGCTATGAGGCTGAGATCGAATAATTTCGGATCCCGTTGAACCTGATCAGGTTAGCGCCTGCGTAGGGAACAAGATTTCTCGTCACCCGGCGAGTCCTCTTGTGCTTCGTCCGGGAAATTGTTCGACAATCGAACGCTCGACGACGATGCACAGCACCAGTCCTGGTGCGTCCGTGCCTTTCAGGTTCTGCTCCGACAATCCATTGCCTGGATGCTGTCTGGAGAGCCCGTGATGACTACAAAAGCAAAAAACGCGATCAACCTGAGTGACTCGGCCAAGGTCGATGAGCAGTCGGTTCAGCCGTTCACCCGTTCGCAAAAAGTCTACGTTCAGGGCTCGCGCCCGGACATCCGCGTGCCGATGCGCGAAATCACCCTCGATGTGACGCCGACCGATTTCGGCGGCGAAATCAACGCGCCGGTCACCGTCTACGACACCTCGGGCCCTTACACCGATCCGAACGTGGTGATAGACGTGCGCAAAGGTCTGGGCGACGTGCGTTCGGCGTGGATCGACGACCGTGGCGACACCGAGCGTCTGCCAGGCCTGAGCTCGAACTTCGGCCAGGAGCGCCTCGCCGACCCTGAACTGACCAAACTGCGTTTTGCTCACGTCAACAACCCGCGCCGGGCCAAGGCCGGGGCCAACGTCAGCCAGATGCACTACGCGCGCAAAGGCATCATCACCGCCGAGATGGAATACGTCGCCATCCGCGAAAACATGAAGCTGCAAGAGGCCCGCGCCGCCGGCCTGTTGACCCAGCAACACGCCGGCCACAGCTTCGGCGCGAGCATCCCGAAAGAAATCACCGCTGAATTCGTCCGCGAAGAAATCGCCCGTGGTCGCGCGATCATCCCGGCCAACATCAACCACGTCGAACTGGAACCGATGATCATCGGCCGTAACTTCCTGGTGAAGATCAACGGCAACATCGGCAACAGCGCCCTGGGTTCGTCCATCGAAGAAGAAGTGGCGAAACTGACCTGGGGCATTCGCTGGGGCTCGGACACTGTAATGGACCTGTCCACCGGCAAACACATTCACGAAACCCGCGAGTGGATCATCCGCAACTCGCCGGTGCCGATCGGTACCGTGCCGATCTATCAGGCGCTGGAGAAGGTCAACGGCGTTGCTGAAGACCTGACCTGGGAGCTGTTCCGCGACACGCTGATCGAACAGGCCGAGCAGGGGGTCGACTACTTCACCATCCACGCCGGCGTGCTGCTGCGCTACGTGCCGCTGACCGCCAAGCGCGTGACCGGCATCGTTTCCCGTGGCGGTTCGATCATGGCCAAGTGGTGCCTGGCGCACCACAAAGAGAACTTCCTCTACACCCACTTCGACGAAATCTGCGAAATCATGAAGGCCTACGACGTCAGCTTCTCGCTGGGCGACGGCCTGCGTCCGGGCTCGATTGCCGACGCCAACGACGAAGCGCAATTCGGCGAACTGGAAACCCTCGGCGAGCTGACCAAGATCGCCTGGAAACACGACGTGCAGTGCATGATCGAAGGCCCGGGCCACGTGCCGATGCAGTTGATCAAAGAGAACATGGACAAGCAGCTGGAGTGCTGTGACGAGGCGCCGTTCTACACCCTCGGCCCGCTGACCACCGACATCGCGCCGGGTTACGACCACATCACCTCGGGTATCGGTGCGGCGATGATCGGCTGGTTCGGTTGCGCCATGCTCTGCTACGTGACGCCGAAGGAACACCTCGGCTTGCCGAACAAGGATGACGTGAAGACCGGGATCATCACCTACAAGATCGCGGCGCATGCGGCGGACTTGGCCAAAGGGCATCCGGGCGCGCAGATTCGTGACAACGCCCTGAGCAAGGCGCGTTTCGAGTTCCGCTGGGAAGACCAGTTCAACCTCGGTCTGGACCCGGACACCGCGCGTTCGTATCACGACGAAACCCTGCCGAAAGACTCGGCCAAGGTCGCGCACTTCTGTTCGATGTGCGGGCCGAAATTCTGCTCGATGAAGATCACTCAGGAAGTCCGTGAATACGCGGCCAACCAGCGGATCGACGCGGTCGACGTGGACGTCGCCCAAGGCCTTGCGGAGCAGGCCGAGCGGTTCAAGAAGGAAGGCAGTCAGCTCTATAAAAAAGTCTGATCCCTGACTGATCTGTTGTGGTGAGGGGATTTATCCCCGATCGACTGCGCAGCAGTCGCAATTTTGAGAACCGGGTCCTTCAGATGTACCGCATTCTCAGGTTTTGGGGCTGCTTCGCAGCCCATCGGGGATGAATCCCCTCGCCACAAGTGGGCCAGCTTGATCACACACAACTACAAATGTCCCTCTGAGATAACACCCTTGAGCATTCAACCCGGCACTTATTCCCCCGACCTCGCCGTACCCGCCGACAAGCGTGTGTTCGGCGGTCGCGATCTGTTTTCCCTGTGGTTCTCCCTAGGCATCGGCCTGATGGTGTTGCAGACCGGTGCCTTGCTCGCGCCCGGTCTGGGCCTTTCCGGTTCGCTGCTGGCGATTTTCCTCGGCACGCTGGTTGGCGTGCTGCTGCTGGCAGCGGTCGGCGTGATCGGCAGCGATACCGGTCTGTCGTCGATGGCCGCACTGAAACTGAGCCTCGGCAGCAAAGGCGCGAGCCTGCCGGCGCTGCTCAACCTGCTGCAACTGATCGGTTGGGGTTCGTTCGAAATCATCGTCATGCGCGACGCCGCCAGTCTGCTCGGCAGCCGTGCGTTCAGCGAAGGTTCGCTGTGGGCCAGCCCGATGCTCTGGACCTTGTGCTTCGGCGCACTGGCGACTTTGCTCGCGGTCAGCGGGCCGCTGACGTTCGTGCGCAAGATCCTGCGTAAATGGGGTATCTGGCTGATCCTCGCCGCGTGCATCTGGCTGACCTGGAATCTGTTCGCCAAGGCTGATCTGGCGGCACTCTGGGCGCGTACCGGAGACGGCTCAATGCCGTTTGCCGTGGGCTTCGACATTGCCATCGCGATGCCGTTGTCGTGGCTGCCGCTGATCGCTGATTACTCGCGCTTCGGTAAGCGTGCGAAGAACGTCTTCGGCGGCACCGCCATCGGTTTCTTCATCGGCAATTTCTGGCTGATGAGCCTAGGCGTGGCCTACACCCTGGCGTTTGCGCCGAGTGGTGAAGTCAATGCGTTACTGCTGGCACTGGCCGGGGCCGGTCTGGGCATTCCGCTGTTGCTGATTCTGCTGGATGAGTCGGAAAACGCTTTCGCCGACATTCATTCGGCAGCGGTGTCGAGCGGGATTCTGTTGCGCTTGAAAGTCGAGCATCTGGCCTTGGCCATCGGCGTGATCTGCACCCTGATTGCACTGCTGGCGCCATTGGCGCAGTACCAGAACTTCCTGCTGTTGATCGGTTCGGTGTTCGCGCCGCTGTTCGGCGTGGTGCTGGTGGATCACTTCATCCTGCGCAAGCGCAGTGCTCAGGTGGCGTCAGCCGCATTGCGCTGGCCGGCGCTGCTGGCGTGGCTGGGCGGGATCAGCACCTACCACTTGCTGGCGAATCTGTATCCGGATGTCGGCGCGACCCTGCCGGCACTGGTGCTGGCAGGGCTGTTGCAACTGGTGCTCGGTCGGGCGTTCAGTTACGGCCCGGAAACAGCTCGGGTTTGAGAATGCCGTTCAGACGCGGGTAAGGGATCTTCAGTTCGACGTGGCCCAGCGCGTAAGGCGCGATGGTGCTCACGTCGTACTTGAGGATCACGCCACCGTAGGTCAGCGCCACGTTCGGGGTTTTGACGAACGGCCAGCTCTTCACGAAATCCGCTTCCTGATCGAGCTTGGTGCTGATCAGCCAGCTGTTGTGCGCCACTTGCGCCGCTTTCCAGAACGCCTCTTCCTGACCCGGCAGCAACATGTCCGACAGGTTCAGCACTTTATGCTGCTGACGCGAATAGTTGATGAAACCGCGGCCCGGCGTGCCATGGGCGCCGCCGGTGTCGAGGTAGCTCGACAGTTCGATGATCACCAAGCCGTCATGCTGCTCGCGTACCTTGGCCTGCAAATAGCTGCTGTTGCGCGGGCCGGCGTTGCGCAGGAATTGATCACGATAGGCAGCCAGGGTTGGCGCCACCGCTGTGTTCTGCTCGGTGCGGGTCATTTGCAGCAGGCGTTTTTCGATAATGCCGTCCAGCGCAGGCTCGGCCGCGAAGTGCACGGTATCGATATTCACCAGCGGGCAGTCCGGGTTGGAACAGCCGGGTTTCAGGGTTTCCGACGCATCGCGGGTGGTTTCCAGCGGCGTGCGGTAGTTGGGCTGGAACAGGTTGGCGCAGGCGCCCAGGGTCAGGGCGATGGCGGCCACGGAGGCAATTTTGAAAAGCGACATGGGCGTCCTTTCTGAAACAGGGGAAGGCAAAAAGTTATCCGCTTCGACTCTCGCCGAAGCAGTCAGTTCGCCACTAAGCTAATTAGAGTGGGTTTCGCCTCCACCGTCCATCCCGCTGACGGTAAAGGGGCTGCATCAATCATCGCGGGCGCGTTAGGATGGCGCGAAGTCGAGGTCGCCAGTAACCAAAAGCAGCCTCGTATTGGATTTGCAGCAAGAGAGGATGCTCATGACAGATTTTGCCAACGCCACTCCGGCCACCGTCGATGTTGTAAAGCGCGAGCGCTGCTACGAGGGCTTCTACAAGCTCGACCGTTTGCACCTGCGCCATGAGCTGTTCGCCGGGGGCATGAGCCGCGAGATCAACCGCGAAGTCTTCGTGCGTCACGATGCCGTGTGCCTGCTGCCTTACGATCCAAAGCGCGATGAAGTGGTGCTGCTCGAGCAGTTTCGCGTCGGTGCCATGGGCAAGACCGACAACCCGTGGCTGGTTGAGCTGGTCGCCGGTCTGATCGACAAGGCCGAAGTGCCGGAAGAAGTTGCTCACCGCGAGGCGCAGGAGGAAGCTGGGCTGGACATCAAGGCCCTGTGGCCGATGACCAAATATTTTCCGTCGCCGGGCGGCAGCAACGAATTCGTGCATTTGTACCTGGGGCACTGCAGCACCGAAGGCGTAGGCGGCCTGCATGGGCTGGAGGAAGAAGCAGAAGACATCCGCGTCACGGTCTGGGCCTTTGAAGATGCCTTGCAGGCCGTCCGTGACGGACGCATTGCCAACGCGGCGAGCATCATCGCCTTGCAATGGCTGGCGCTGAACCGCGCCGAAGTGAGGGGGTTATGGTCGTAAACAAGCTGCGCGATCGCTATCGAGTCGACCTCGCCGGGCTGCAGGCCGCCTGCGAGGCCAACTACGCGCGCCTGATGCGACTGGTGCCGGACATGCGCAACGACCCCGAGGCGCGGCGGATCGCCGTGACCCAGGGCGAGCAGATGCTCGGCGTGCTGGCCCTCGAAGTGCTGCAGACCTGCCCCTACACCACCACTTTGCAGGTGCGTCAGGAACACAGTTTGCCGTGGCTGCCGGTGCCGCAACTGGAAGTGCAGGTCTATCACGACGCGCGCATGGCCGAGGTGATCAGCGCCGAACATGCACGACGCTTTCGCGGCATCTATCCTTACCCGAACGCCGCGATGCATCAGCCGGATGAAAAGGCCCAGCTCAATCTGTTCCTCGGGGAATGGCTGAGCCATTGTCTGGCCCTGGGGCACGAGTACGAAGTCGTACGCTAGTTGTGAACTGCGTCCGGTTCGCCGGTTTCCCCTTTGCGTCATCCCCCAGCATAATTGCGGCACTCAACCGATTCCGTGCTTTTGCCCTGGGAGAACGCCTTGCCGAGCGTATCCACATTGACCACCGCCGATCCGGCGCTGCTGGTGCAGTTATCCGACAGTCATCTGTTCGCCGAGGCGGACGGCACACTGCTGGGCATGAACACCCGCGAGAGCCTGCAAAAGGTCATCGAACTGGTGCTCAGGCAGCAACCTCGGATCGACTTGATTCTGGCCACGGGGGACCTTTCCCAGGATGGCACTCTGGAGTCGTATCAACAGTTTCGTGAGATGACGGCGCAGATCGATGCGCCGGCGCGCTGGATTCCCGGCAATCACGATGAACCGCAAATCATGGCTCAGGCCGCGGTGCAAAGTGCATTGCTGGAGTCAGTGGTCGATGTCGGCAACTGGCGCGTGACCTTGCTCGACTCGGCGGTGCCGGGCTCTGTGCCGGGGTATCTGCAGGATGATCAGTTGCAACTGCTGGCGCGCTCGCTGAGCGAAGCGCCGGAGCGCCATCATCTGGTGTGTTTCCACCATCATCCAGTGCCGGTGGGTTGTGCCTGGGCGGAGCCGATAGGTTTGCGCAATCCCGAAGCATTCTTCGACGTGCTCGATCGTTTTCCTCAGGCTCGCGCGGTGCTGTGGGGGCATGTGCATCAGGAGATCGACCGCGAACGCAACGGCGTACGGCTGATGGCCTCGCCATCGACCTGCATTCAGTTCGAGCCCGGCAGTCACGACTTCAAGGTCGGCGAACAGGCGCCGGGCTATCGCTGGTTGCGGCTGTTGCCGGACGGGCGGCTGGAAACCGGTGTCGAGCGCGTTACCGACTTCGAATTCACCGTCGATTACGGCTCCAACGGTTACTGAAAACCGAGTCGCGCCCTTCGCGAGCAAGCCCGCTCCCACAAAGGATCTGTGCCGTTCGCAAATCCCTTGTGGGAGCGGGCTTGCTCGCGAAGGCGTCCCTACAAACACCCACGATCCCCCTGACTCCCTGTAAACTCCGCTATCTTTTGCCGACACCCAGGGAGCTCAAATGTCCGGTTCGATCCTCTATATCCACGGTTTCAACAGCGCGCCGGCCTCGAAAAAGGCCTGTCAGCTGGTCGAGGTGATGGAACGGCTGGGTTTGAGCGACCAATTGCGTGTCCCGGCGCTGCATCACCACCCGCGTGAAGCCATCGGTCAGTTGCAGCAGGCGATTGCCGAGCTGGGCCGGCCGTTGCTGGTGGGAAGCTCACTCGGCGGCTACTATGCGACTCACCTGGCTGAGCGCCACGGCTTGAAAGCCCTGCTGGTCAACCCGGCGGTCAGCCCGCACCGGATGTTCGACGGCTACCTGGGCACACAGAAAAACCTGTATACCGATGAGACCTGGGAATTGACCCACGACCATGTGACGGCCCTGGCCGAGCTGGAAGTGCCGGCACCCGTGGATGCACAGCGTTATCAGGTGTGGTTGCAGACCGGCGATGAAACACTGGATTATCGCCTCGCCCAGCAGTATTACCGGGCCTGCGCCTTGCGCATTCAGGCCGGCGGCGACCATGGTTACCAGGGTTTTGCCGAACAATTACCGGCGTTGTTGAGTTTTGCCGGCATTGGCGCCGATTTGTATCAGGCAATCGATTTCACCGCACTGTGAAGTCTTGCCCCTTTTTCATTGAATCACTGACGACGAGACCCTATGGCCACTCCCAGCGCTAGCTCTTATAACGCCGACGCCATCGAAGTCCTCTCGGGCCTCGACCCGGTGCGCAAACGCCCCGGCATGTACACCGACACCAGTCGGCCGAACCACCTCGCCCAGGAAGTCATCGACAACAGTGTCGACGAAGCCCTGGCCGGCCACGCCAAATCGGTGCAGGTCATTCTGCACGCCGATCACTCGCTGGAAGTCAGCGACGACGGTCGCGGCATGCCGGTCGACATTCACCCGGAAGAGGGTGTGTCGGGTGTCGAGCTGATCCTCACCAAGCTGCATGCGGGCGGCAAGTTTTCCAACAAGAACTACCAGTTCTCCGGCGGTCTGCACGGGGTGGGTATTTCCGTGGTCAACGCCTTGTCGACCGAAGTCCGGGTGCGCGTGAAGCGTGACGGCAACGAATACCAGATGACCTTCAAGGATGGCTTCAAGGCCACCGAGCTGGAAATCGTCGGCACCGTCGGCAAGCGCAACACCGGCACCAGCGTGTACTTCGCGCCGGATCCGAAATACTTCGACTCACCGAAATTCTCCATCAGCCGCCTCAAGCACGTGCTCAAGGCCAAGGCTGTGCTTTGTCCGGGGCTGCTGGTCAGTTTCGAAGACAAAGGCACCGGCGAGAAAGTCGAATGGCATTACGAAGACGGCCTGCGCTCCTATCTGGTGGACGCGGTCAGCGAATTCGAACGCCTGCCGGACGAGCCATTCTGCGGCAGCCTCGCCGGTAATAAAGAAGCGGTGGATTGGGCGCTGTTGTGGCTGCCGGAAGGTGGCGACGCGGTGCAGGAAAGCTACGTCAACCTGATCCCGACGGCGCAGGGCGGTACCCACGTCAACGGTCTGCGTCAGGGCCTGCTCGATGCGATGCGCGAGTTCTGCGAATTCCGCAGCCTGCTGCCGCGCGGCGTGAAGCTGGCGCCGGAAGATGTCTGGGAGCGCATCGCTTTCGTGCTGTCGATGAAGATGCAGGAGCCGCAATTCTCTGGCCAGACCAAAGAGCGTCTGTCGTCCCGTGAAGCGGCGGCATTCGTTTCCGGCGTCGTGAAAGATGCGTTCAGCCTGTGGCTCAACGCCAACCCGGAAACCGGTCTGGCGCTGGCCGAACTGGCGATCAACAACGCCGGTCGCCGCCTCAAGGCAAGCAAAAAGGTCGAGCGCAAGCGCGTCACCCAAGGCCCTGCGTTGCCGGGCAAACTGGCTGACTGCGCCGGACAGGATCCGATGCGTTCCGAGCTGTTCCTGGTCGAAGGTGATTCCGCCGGCGGTTCCGCCAAGCAAGCGCGGGACAAGGAATTCCAGGCGATCCTGCCGTTGCGCGGCAAGATCCTCAACACCTGGGAAGTCGATGGCAGCGAAGTGCTGGCCAGCCAGGAAGTGCACAACATCGCCGTGGCCATCGGGGTCGATCCGGGTGCGGCAGACATGAGTCAGCTGCGCTACGGCAAGATCTGCATCCTCGCCGACGCCGACTCCGACGGTCTGCACATCGCCACGCTGCTGTGCGCGTTGTTCGTCCAGCATTTCCGCCCGCTGGTGGATGCCGGTCACGTCTACGTAGCGATGCCGCCGCTGTACCGCATCGACCTCGGCAAAGAGATCTACTACGCCCTCGACGAAGCCGAGCGCGACGGGATTCTCGATCGTCTGGTGGCCGAGAAGAAACGCGGTAAACCGCAGGTCACCCGATTCAAAGGTCTGGGTGAAATGAACCCGCCGCAACTGCGTGAAACCACCATGGACCCGAACACCCGGCGCCTGGTGCAACTGACGCTGGGCGAGGATTTCGCCGAAACCTCGGAAATGATGGACATGTTGCTGGCGAAGAAACGCGCCGGTGACCGCAAGACCTGGCTCGAATCCAAGGGCAACCTGGCCGAGGTGCTGGCCTGATGCGGTTTGGCTGGGCCTTGGCGGGTGCGTTGCTGCTGAGTCCGATGAGCGTGTCGGCGGAGCCGCTGCAGGAGTTGCGCGTGCTCTCCGAACACCCGGTCGAAGGCATGCGTGGCGGCAACCTGTCGGGACTGGCCATGTGTGGCAGCGAGTTGTGGACGGTGTCGGACCGCGATGACGATCAGATCTATCGGCTCAATACCGCCGATCAGGTCTGGCAGGCCGAGGCCTTGCACATCGACGTGCCGCTGGTGCCGGAGACCGGTTTGCCGTGGGGATTGCGCTCGCGCAATTGGGCCGCGTCGTTCGTGCGCGGTGGCGACCTCGATTTCGAAGGCATCAGCTGCGACAGCGACGGCAATCGCTACATTGTCAGCGAGGGCCACGCGGCGGTCTTGCAGGTGCCCGTCAGCGGCCCGGTCAACTGGCTGAAGATTTCGCCGATGATGGTTCGCGAAGCGCGGGCCAGTGGCATGCTCCTGCATTTCAATGCGATCTTCGAAGGTCTGGCGATCAACCCGGCGGGCGATCAGATGTGGCTGGCCGGCGAACGGCAAAACCGCGGCTTGCTGCTGATCAAGCGTCAGCAGACGGTGTGGGATTGCGACGGTCGTTGCGTGCTGCTCAGCGAGGGCGGCAAGGAGATGCAGCCGCCGCAGTTCCCGCACGCCAAAGCGGTCGACCGCGACTTTTCCGACCTTTCGTTGTTCAACGGCAAATTGTTTACCCTTGAGCGCAACGCCTTCCAGATTTGTCGGCGCGATGCGCAGACCGCCAAGGTCGAGCGTTGCTGGTCGTACGCCGCTGAATTGTTGCAGGCCAACCGCCGTTACGCGCAGAACTTCGGCTTGGAAGAAGCATTGATCGTTGACGCTGAGGGTGCGTGGGTCGGCGTCGACAATAATTTCGGCCCCCGCGCCGACGGAGAGGTTCGACCGATCGTCTGGCGCTTCGCCGCGCCTGAAGGTGGCTGGAGCGCCAAGCCGTGAGTCAGCAACCGCCGGGCAAACGCGCCGGCCGGGTGTTGATGATTCTGGCCTGGTGCGCGGGGTTGTTTCTGGCCACGCGGTTTTTCGGCCAGTGGGAAGAACGTCAGCAGAATCCGAACGTGGTGGTCACGTCCGAGCAGCATGGCGGCGTAATCGAAGTGAAGCTGGCCGGCAACGCCCAAGGGCATTTTGTCGCCAGCGGTCAGATCAACGGTGAGCCGGTGGAGTTCATGCTCGACACCGGCGCGACCGATGTGGCGATCCCGGCGGATCTGGCCAAGCGCTTGAAACTGGAAGAGGGTTTCGGTGTGACCCTGAGCACGGCCAACGGCCTGAGCCAGGGCTACCGGACAAAGATCGACCGTCTGCAACTGGGCGACATTGTGCTGCGGGATGTCCGCGCGCTGGTGGCGCCGGGGCTGCATGGCGATCAGGTGCTGCTCGGCATGAGCGCCCTGAACAAACTTGAATTTACCCAGCGCGGTGGCACCATGCTGCTGCGCCAGACAACGAACCGATGAGGCCCGCATGAGCGACTCCCTTGATCTCAGCCTGGACGGTGTAGAACGCCGCTCGCTGGCTGACTTCACCGAAAATGCCTACCTCAACTACTCCATGTACGTGATCATGGACCGTGCCCTGCCGCATATCGGCGACGGCCTGAAACCGGTACAGCGGCGCATCATTTATGCGATGAGCGAGTTGGGGCTGGACGCCGATTCCAAGCACAAGAAATCGGCGCGTACCGTCGGTGACGTGCTCGGCAAGTTCCATCCGCACGGCGATTCGGCGTGTTACGAAGCGATGGTGTTGATGGCCCAGCCGTTCAGCTATCGCTACACGCTGGTCGACGGCCAGGGCAACTGGGGTGCGCCGGACGATCCGAAGTCCTTCGCCGCCATGCGTTACACGGAAGCACGCCTGTCGCGCTATTCCGAAGTGCTGCTCAGCGAACTGGGCCAGGGCACCGCTGACTGGGGCCCGAACTTCGACGGCACCCTGCAGGAACCTTTGGTTCTGCCAGCGCGTTTGCCGAATATCCTGCTCAACGGCACCACCGGCATCGCTGTCGGTATGGCTACCGACGTGCCGCCGCACAATCTGCGCGAAGTCGCCACTGCCTGCGTGCGCTTGCTCGATGAGCCGAAAGCCACGGTCGAACAGCTCTGCGAACACATTCAAGGCCCGGACTATCCGACCGAAGCGGAAATCATCACGCCGCGTGCCGACCTGCTGAAAATGTACGAAACCGGCAAGGGCTCGGTACGCATGCGCGCCGTGTACCACGTCGAGGACGGCGACATCATCGTCACCGCGCTGCCGCACCAGGTCTCCGGGGCCAAAGTGCTGGAGCAGATCGCCGCGCTGATGCAGGCCAAGCCGTCGAAAGCACCGCAGATCGCTGACCTGCGTGATGAATCCGACCACGAAAACCCGTGCCGCATCGTGATCATTCCGGTCAACAGCCGCGTCGATCACGAAGCGCTGATGCAGCACCTGTTCGCCAGTACCGAGCTGGAGTCGACCTACCGGGTCAACGTCAACATCATCGGTCTGGATGGCAAGCCGCAACTGAAGAACCTGCGTGCATTGCTGGTCGAATGGCTGGAGTTCCGCGTGCTGACCGTGCGGCGCCGTCTGCAATTCCGCCTCGACAAGGTCGAGCGTCGCCTGCACCTGTTGGACGGTTTGCTGATCGCCTACCTCAACCTGGATGAAGTGATCCACATCATCCGCACCGAGGAACACCCGAAAACCAAGCTGATCGAGCGTTTCGCCCTCAGCGAGATCCAGGCCGACTACATCCTCGACACCCGCCTGCGGCAGTTGGCGCGTCTGGAAGAGATGAAGCTGCGCGACGAGCAGGACGAACTGCTCAAGGAACAAGCCAAGCTGCAAGCCCTGCTGGGCAGCGAAGCCAAGCTGAAGAAGCTGGTGCGCACCGAGCTGCTCAAAGACGCTGAAACCTATGGCGATGACCGTCGTTCGCCGATCGTCGAACGTGCTGAAGCGAAAGCGCTGACCGAACACGATCTGCTGCCGAACGAGAAAGTTACCGTCGTGCTGTCGGAAAAAGGCTGGATCCGTTCGGCCAAAGGCCATGACATTGATGCCACCGGCCTGTCGTACAAGGCGGGTGACGGCTTCAAGACCTCGGCGGCGGGACGTTCCAACCAGTCTGCCGTGGTAATTGACTCCACTGGCCGCAGCTATTCGGTCGCCGCGCATACGTTGCCGTCAGCGCGTGGCCAGGGCGAACCGTTGACCGGGCGTCTGACCCCGCCACCCGGCGCGACCTTCGAATGCGTGCTGATGCCGGAAGACGATGCGCTGTATGTGATCGCCTCCGACGCCGGTTACGGTTTCGTGGTCAAGGGCGAAGACCTGCAAGCCAAGAACAAGGCCGGTAAAGCCCTGTTGAGCTTGCCGAACAACGCCAAGGTGATCGCGCCGCGTCCGGTGACTGATCGCGAGAATGACTTGCTTGCGGCCGTGACCAGCGAGGGGCGGATGCTGGTCTTCAATATCAGCGATTTGCCGCAGTTGGCGAAGGGCAAGGGCAACAAGATCATCGGTGTACCGGGTGACCGTGTCGCCAGCCGTGAAGAGTTTGTCACGGACATTGCTGTGATTCCCGCGGGTGCAACCTTGATCCTGCAAGCAGGCAAACGTCCGTATAAACTGAAAGCTGAAGACCTCGAACACTACAAAGGTGAGCGTGGACGGCGTGGCAACAAGCTTCCACGTGGCTTCCAGCGGGTCGATGCACTGCTCGTCGAAAACCTCAATTAGGCGAAAACGCCCATCTAGAGGCGTCGATCTACGATTTAACGCGTAGATCGACGCTTTGGCGCTGGAGTCGGAACGCATATTCACGGATGATATGGCCTTTCCAAGCGCCGGCGTGGCCGAGCGTTCTTCATATTTATTGAGTATTTTCACTGTGGTCAGCCTTGTGGCGGCCACCTGGACGGGATGATGACTGCTCTGCGCCCCCTTATTTTCCTGCTCGCCGGCGTTTTGGGCCTGGCGGGTTGCAGCGTTCACCAGCCGGTGTCGCTGTATCAGCTGGACAGCGGAAGTCCGGCTCAGCCTGCGCAAAGCACAGGCATGGCGGTTTTGTTGGGTCCGGTAGTCATTGCTGATTACCTGCAACGTGAAACTTTGCTGCAACGTCAACCGGACGGCAGCCTGCAAGCCTCGACCGACGGTCGCTGGGCGGGCAGCCTTTCGTCGGATATCGATCAATTGCTGATGCGTCAGGTGGCCGGTCATCTGGACAGCCAGCGTGTGGTATTGGCACCCGCCACTCTGGGATTTGCCCCGGATGTGCAGGTATTGCTGACCATCACGCGTCTGGACTCCGGTGAGAAGCAACCGGCGATCCTCGATGCACAATGGCGTCTGATCGACCGTCGTGGTCAGGTGCGCGATAACCGCATCGTTCATCTGCAGGAGCTGCATGCCGGTACCACGGCTTCGCAGGTGCAGGCGCAGGGGATTCTGCTGCAGCGTCTGGCCGAGCAGTTGTCGGTGGCGCTCAAGCCATTGGCCAACCAGCCTCCGGTGGCCGAAGCACCGCGTAAGGCAGCGCCTAAACCGGCAGCGCCGGCGGCGGATGCAGAGAAGCAGCCGAAGATTCCGATGGCTTCGCCGATTCGCACGGATATGGAAGTGTTCCGCTTCTGAGTGTGGTTTGAGTCAAAACAAAGCCCTCCTTGTGCGGGCTTTGTTGTGTCTGGGGGCTGGAGGACAGTTGTCGTCAGTGCTGACGCCTTCGCGAGCAAGCCCGCTTGTGTCTGAGTAAGGGAATAAACTCTGAGGTGAGAG